>NZ_JBSQBP010000001.1:0-263188 GCF_053851835.1 Microbacterium sp. KNMS | reverse complement strand
CCCCCCCCCCCCCCCCCCCCCCCCCCCCCCCCCCCCCCCCCCCCCCCCCCCCCCCCCCCCCCCCCCCCCCCCCCCTCGCCCGCTCCCGTCCGCGGTGCCGCCGGGACCGGCCATCCTGCCGCCGGGCCCCGGTCATCCGCCCCGGTACGATGTTGCGGATGAGTCCGACAGCCGTTCCCGCCTCCCTCTCGCTGTACCGCGAGATCCCCCGCGCCGAGTGGGCGCGGATGGCGGCGGGCATGGATCAGCCGCTCACCGAGACCGAGGTCGTCCAGCTGCGCGGGCTCGGCGACCGGCTCGACATCGCCGAGGTGCGAGACGTCCACCTGCCGCTGAGCCGCACGCTCAGCATCTGGGCGAGCGGTGTGCGCCGGATCGGCGCGGAGGTGTCGACGTTCCTCCAGGAGGAGGATCCGACGACCCCGTTCGTCATCGGGGTCGCGGGGTCGGTCGCGGTCGGCAAGTCGACGGTCGCGCGCCTGCTCCGCGAGCTGATCAGCCGCTGGCCGGACACCCCGCGCGTCGAGCTCGTCACGACGGACGGCTTCCTCTACCCCAACGCCGAGCTCGAGCGGCGCGGGATCATGAGCCGCAAGGGCTTCCCCGAGTCCTACGACCGCCGTGCTCTCGTCGACTTCGTCACGCGCGTGAAGAGCGGTGCCGACGAGGTGCGGGCCCCGTTCTACTCACACATGAGGTACGACATCATGCCCGACGCGCAGGTCGTCGTGCGGCGGCCCGACGTGCTCATCATCGAGGGGCTCAACGTTCTGCAGCCGCCGCCCACGCCGAACGACGTCGCGGTCAGCGACCTGTTCGACTTCTCGATCTACGTCGACGCCGACGCCGCGCACATCGAGGAGTGGTTCGTCAACCGCTTCCTCGCGCTGCGCGAGGGTGCGTTCTCGAACCCGTCGTCGTACTTCAACGTCTTCCAGCACCTCAGCGACGAGGAGGCCATCAGCACGGCCCGGGGCATCTGGAACGACATCAACCTGCCGAACCTGCTCGAGAACGTCGCGCCGACGAAGCACCGAGCGACGCTCGTGCTCAACAAGGGCGCCGACCACAACGTCGAGAGCGTGCTCCTGCGCAAGCTGTAGAAGCGAGCGGGTCGGCGTGGAGCGCTCAGCCTGCGCGGCGCGGAAGGCGCCGCGGGGCGCGACGCCCGCCATGCGCGCCGTGCTCGCGGTCGACGCTCCCGTGCTCGTCGTGCGCCCGTAGCCGCGCCCGGGGCGGCGGCCTGCCGGGGTTCCCAGGATGGCGTCCCTAGGATTGAGCGCATGTGCGGAATCGTCGGATACGTCGGTCCTCGGGAAAGCCAGGACATCCTTCTCGCGGGTCTTGCTCGGCTCGAGTACCGGGGGTACGACTCCGCGGGCATCGCCGTGATCGACCGCGAGGGGTCGCTGGGGATGCGGAAGAAGGCGGGCAAGCTGGCGCGTCTGCGGGAGGCGCTGGATGAGGCTCCGCTGGGTGCGGGCACGACGGGGATCGGGCACACGCGGTGGGCCACGCACGGGGGCCCGACGGATCTGAACGCGCATCCGCATCTGGCGGATGAGGACCGGCTGGCGGTGATCCACAACGGCATCATCGAGAACTTCTCTGCGCTGAAGGCGGAGCTGGAGGCGGAGGGGTTCTCGTTCCGCAGCCAGACGGACACCGAGGTCGCGGCGGTGCTGCTGGGCCGGGAGTACCGGGCTGCGGGCGGGGATCTGGCTGCGGCGTTCCGGGCGGTGGTGTCGCGGCTGGAGGGCGCGTTCACGCTGCTGGCGATGCATGAGGATCACCCGGGTCTGGTCGTGGGTGCGCGGCGGAACTCGCCGCTGGTGATCGGTCTGGGCGAGGGGGAGAACTTCCTCGGGTCGGATGTGGCGGCGTTCGTGGAGCACACGCGTCGTGCGCTGGCGATCGGGCAGGATCAGATCGTGTCGATCACGCCGGAGGGCGTGTCGGTGACGGACTTCGACGGCGCGGTCGTGGAGGTCGAGCCGTTCGAGGTGTCGTGGGATGCGGCGGCTGCGGACAAGGGCGGCTGGTCGAGCTTCATGGCCAAGGAGGTCTCGGAGGAGCCCGAGGCGGTCGCGAACACGGTGCTGGGTCGGGTGCAGGACGGGCAGATCGTGATCCCCGAGCTGGATGGCCTGGACGGGCTGTTCCAGGGCGTGAGCCGGGTGATCGTGCTGGCGTGCGGGACGGCGTACTACGCGGGTCTGGTCGGGAAGTACGCGATCGAGCAGTGGGCGCGGATCCCGGTGGATGTGGAGCTCGCGCACGAGTTCCGGTACCGCGACCCGATCGTGGGGCCGGAGACGCTCGTGGTGTCGATCAGCCAGTCGGGCGAGACGATGGACACGCTGATGGCGGTGAAGGAGGCCGCGCGTCTGGGCGCGAAGACCCTGTCGATCTGCAACACGCAGGGTGCGACGATCCCGCGGGAGTCGGACGCGATCGTGTACACGCACGCGGGGCCGGAGGTCGCGGTGGCGTCGACGAAGGCGTTCGTGGCGCAGATCACGGCGCTGTACCTGCTCGCGCTGCACGTGGGGCGGGTGCGGGGCGCGCTGTCGGCGGAGGTCGCGGGTGCGGCGATCGCGGAGCTGGAGGCGCTGCCGGAGAAGATCCGGTGGATCCTGGAGAACGAGCAGGAGCGCATCGAGCAGCTCTCGCGGTGGATGTCGGACACGCGGTCGGTGCTGTTCCTGGGCCGTCACGTGGGGTACCCGATCGCGCTGGAGGGTGCGCTCAAGCTCAAGGAGCTGTCGTACATCCACGCGGAGGGGTTCGCCGCGGGCGAGCTCAAGCACGGCCCGATCGCGCTGATCGAGCCGGGTCAGCCGGTGTTCGTGATGGTGCCGTCGCCGCGTCAGGGCGCGACGCTGCACGCGAAGGTCATCTCGAACATCGAGGAGATCCGCGCCCGCGGCGCCCGCGTGATCGCGGTCGCGGAGGAGGGCGACGCGGCCGTGCTGCCCTTCGCCGACGAGGTGCTCCGGGTGCCGCTCGCGGCGCCGCTGTTCGAGCCCATCCTCGCCGTCGTGCCGCTGCACATCTTCGCGATGGGCCTCGCGACCGCGAAGGGCCTCGACGTCGACCAGCCCCGCAACCTCGCGAAGTCGGTCACGGTCGAGTAGGCGCGTCGGAGCGCGCAGCACGGGCACGGCGGAAGGGAGAAGGATGATCGTCGGCATCGGCGTCGACCTCGTCGACATCCCGCGGTTCGAGAGCACGATCATGCGCACGCCGCGCCTGCGCGACCGCCTGTTCACGGAGCACGAGCGCGGCCTGCCGCTGCGCTCGCTCGCCGCGCGCTACGCCGCGAAGGAGGCGCTCATCAAGGCGCTCGGCGGCTCGGACGGCGTGACGTGGACCGAGATCGAGGTCGCCCGGCTCGGCGAGCGCGAGGCGCCGCGCTTCGAGCTCACCGGCGCCACCGCGCAGACCGTCGCCGCCCTCGGGATCACGGCGCTGCACCTCTCGCTGTCGCACGATGCGGGGCTCGCGATCGCCTACGTCACGGCCGAAGGGGAGGCGGGCCCTGCCGCGGTCGACGTCGTGAGCGCGGGCGTCGAATCGCCCCTCGATGAGGCGGACGGCGACGAGGCGGATGGCTCGGATGTCGCGGATGGCGCGGGCACGACCGCAGGTGAGGCGACCCCGTGAGCGGCGAGGAGCGCGCGCTGCGCGAGGCCGTCATCGATCGCGCGGCGATCGTGCACAACGTGCGGCATCTGCGCGAGGTGACGAGGACGCGCGAGTTCATCGCGGTCGTGAAGGCCGACGGCTACGGCCATGGCGCCGAGACCGCGGCGCGTGCGGCGCTCGAGGGAGGGGCGACGCGGCTCGGGGTCGCCGAGATCCCCGAGGCGCTCGCGCTGCGCGCCGCGGGCATCGACGCGTCCGTGCTCGCGTGGCTGCACGACCCGGTCGAGGACTTCGCCGCCGCGGTGGCCGCGCGGGTCGAGCTCGGCGTCTCGCGCATCCCGCAGCTCGCGGCGATCGCCGCCGCGGCGACCGGCGACGAGGTGCCGCGCGTGCACCTCAAGCTCGAGACCGGCCTCGGGCGCAACGGGCTCGCCCCCGCCGACTGGCCCGCCGCGTTCGCGGAGGCGGCGCGCCTCGCGCAGGCCGGGCGCATCGTCGTCGAGGGCGTCTTCAGCCACCTCTCCGGCACGAGCGAGGCCGACGACCTCGCGCAGGTGCGCGTCTTCGAGGGCGCGCTCGCGCAGGCCGAGGCGGCGGGGCTCTCGCCGCGCGTCCGCCACATCGCGGCGACCGCCGCCGCCATCCGCCTGCCGGCCGCCCGCTTCGACGCCGTCCGCGTCGGCGTCGGCATCTACGGGCTCTCGCCGTTCGACGACGCGACGTCGGCCGACCTCGGGCTGCGGCCCGCGATGACCCTGCGCGGCCGGGTGGCGGCCGTGCGCCGCGTGTCAGCCGGCCAGGGCGTCTCATACGGGTACGTCCATCGCACGGCGGGGGAGACGACGCTCGCCCTCGTTCCGCTCGGCTACGCCGACGGCATCCCGCGCCAGGCCTCGAACCGCGCGCCGGTCGTGATCGGCGGGCGCCGGATGCCCGTGGTCGGGCGGATCGCGATGGACCAGTTCGTCGTCGATGCGGGTGACCATCCGGTCGCCGTCGACGACGAGGCGATCCTCTTCGGCGACCCCGCTGCGGGGGCTCCCGCGGTCGAGGAGTGGGCGGACGCGGCGGGCACGATCAACTACGAGATCGTCACGCGCATCGGACCGCGCGTGGCACGGAGGGTGAAGGGATGATCCCCGACGAGCTGCTCGGCAGGCACGACGTGCCCACGGCGACTGACATGGAGAACCTCGGCCGCCGCATCGGCGCGCACCTCGAGGCGGGCGACCTCGTCGTCCTGACGGGGCCGCTCGGCGCCGGCAAGACGACGCTCACGCGCGGCCTCGCCGATGCGCTTGGCGTGCGCGGGCCCATCCAGAGCCCGACCTTCGTCATCGCGCGCACGCACCCGTCCCTCGTCGGCGGGGCGCCGCTCGTCCACGCAGACGCGTACCGCCTCTCGTCGGCGCTCGAGCTCGACGACCTCGACATCGACGTCGACGGATCGGTCGTCGTCATGGAGTGGGGGCGCGACAAGATCGAGGGCCTGCGCGAGGTCTGGTGGGACGTCGAGATCACCCGCCCCGTGGGCGGACGCGGCTCCGACACGATGTGCGGCGATCTCTCGCGCGCCTCCGCGGAGCTCGACGCCGACGCGCCGCGCATCGTCGTGATCGAGAAGCGCACCGCCGCATGACCCGCGCCTCTCTCGGCGGCCAGCTCCTGCGCCGCCGCACGATCGGCATGCTCGTCGCCGAAGCCGGGCAGTCGAGCGAGGGATCCGCGACGCTGGGGCGCCACCTCTCGATGATCCAGCTCGCCATGATCTCCGTCGGCGCGACGCTCGGCACGGGCATCCTCGCTCTGCTGGCCGAGCAGATCCCGCATGCCGGTCCCGGCATCTGGATGAGCGTGCTGCTCGCGGCCGTCCCCGCTCTGCTCTCCGCCCTGTCGTACGCCGAGATGGCGGGCGCCGTGCCGGTGTCGGGCTCGAGCTACTCGTACGCGTACGTCACGCTCGGCGAGGGCGTCGCCTGGGTCGTGGGCTGGTGCCTCGTCCTCGAGTACGGCGTCTCGGTCGCCGCGGTCGCATCGGGCGCGGGGCAGTACGTCGACGAGACCCTCGCGATCTTCGGGCTCTCGCTGCCGGCCGCGATCGCCTCGGATCCGTCGGCCGAGGGCGGCGTGTTCAACCTCAGCGCGTTCGTCCTCGTGATCCTCGCGATGGTGCTGCTCCTGCGCGGCGTGCGCGAGGCCGCCTGGATCAACACCGTGCTCGTCGCGCTCAAGGTCGGCGTCCTGCTCTTCTTCTCCGCGGTCGCGTTCACCGCATTCCGCGTCGATCACTTCGACGGCATGTTCGACGCGTTCTTCCCGGGCGTGACGGGCGCCGCGGCCGTGCTGTTCTTCTCGTACATCGGGTTCGACGCGGCCTCGACCGCGGGCGAGGAGGCGCGAGACCCCGCGCGCGACCTGCCGCGCGCCATCCTGCTCGGGATGGGCCTCGTGACGGCCATCTACGTCGTCGTCGCGATCGCGGCGGTCGGCGCGCGCGAGGCGCGGTGGTTCCGCGACCACGGACTCGTGACGGTGCTCGCCGAGGTGACCGGCCAGCCCTGGTTCGGCGTCGTGTTCTCGATCGGCGCGCTCATCGCGTTCGCGAGCATCGTGCTGACCGTGCTGTACGGGCAGACGCGCATCCTCCTCACGATGTCGCGCGACGGGCTCGTGCCGCGCGTCTTCGGGCGTATCTCGCCGACGACCCGCACCCCCGTGGCCGGCACCCTCATCACGGGCGCCGTGATCGCCGTCGCTGCGGGCATCGTGCCCCTCGGCGAGCTCGCGAACGCGACGAGCATCGGGACGTTCGCGGCCTTCACGGTCGTCAACGTCGCCGTCATCGTCCTGCGATACCGCCGACCCGACCTGCCGCGCACGTACCGCGTGCCGCTCTTCCCCGTCGTGCCCGTCCTCGGCGCCGTGACGTGCCTCGCGCTCATGACGCAGCTCTCGGGCGGCACCTGGATCGCGTTCGGCTGCTGGATGGCCGTCGGCATCGCGATCTACCTCGCCTACGGCCGGAGGCACTCGCGGATCGGGGCGCTCGACGAGCGCGCCTACCGTGCGGCGATCGCGGGCGAGGCGAGCGGCTTCCGCGCCGCGCCCCGCGCTGGCAGACTTCCGGGATGACGCTCACCCTCCGCGATATGGACCCCTCCCGGCTGCCCGCCTGGATCGACCGCAGCCGCGACGCGTATGCCGACGAGCTCATGGCGGCCGGGGAGGCGCCCGACGTCGCGCGCGAGAACGCGCAGAAGAGCGTCGAGCGCGCCTTCCCCGACGGGCAGCTCGTCGCCGGCCACCGCGTGTTCGACGTCGTCGAGGGCGACGAGGTCGTCGGGTGGCTGTGGATCGGGCCCGACCCGAGCCCGGATGACACCGCCTGGTGGGTGTGGGACATCCAGATCCACGAGGCGCACCGCGGTCGCGGGCTGGGCCGGGCCGCTATGCAGCTCGGGGAGGAGCACGCCCGCTCGCAGGGAGCGCGGTCGATCGGGCTCAACGTGTTCGGCTCGAACACCGCCGCCCGGCGTCTGTACACGTCGCTCGGGTTCGAGATCAGCGCCATCCGGATGCACAAGACCCTCGACTGAGGGCGCGCGTTCCCGGCATTCCGTGACCGGCGGGAAACTACGCTGGAGAGCATGATCCTGGCCGTCGACACCTCCATCGGCTCGGGCGCGGCCGTCGTCGCGCCCGACGGCGAGATCCTCTCGGAGGCCGAGAGCGAGAACGCCCTCGGTCACGCCGAGGTGATCGGCACGCTCCTCGAGCGCGCGCTCGCCGACGCGGGCGTCGGGCCGGACCGCATCACGCATGTCGCCGCGGGAATGGGCCCGGGGCCCTTCACGGGCCTCCGCATCGGCATCGCCGCCGCGCGCGCCTTCGCCCTCGGCCGCGGTGTTCCCGTGCTCGGCATCGCGAGCCACGACGCGGTCGCCGCGGAGCTGACGATCGCCTTCCCGACGGGCGGATTCGCCGTCGCGACCGACGCGCGCCGCAGGGAGAACGCCATCTCGGTCTACGGCGACCTCGACGGATGGGGTCTGCCGCGCCGCATCGCCGGACCCGAGCTGCGCCCGCGCGACGCAGACCTCTCCGCGGACCCGCTGCTCGCGCCGCTGCGCGACCGTGCCTGGCGGAGCGCGGTCGGCGAGCTCTGGGAGGACGACGCTCGCGCGAGCCTCGAGCGTGTGGGCGCTTCGGCCGAAGACCTCGACGGCGACCGGTTCGTTCTCGCCACGCGCATCCCGATCGGCGCGCTGGGTCGGCTCGCGGCCATCCGCCTCCGCGCGGGCGAGACGCGCGGCGCGACCGAGCCGCTCTATCTGCGCTCGCCCGACGTCACGGCGCCCGCGCCGCGGAAGCGGGTGGGCTCGTGAGCATCCGCGAGGCGACCGTCGCCGACCTCGACGCGATCATGGCGCTCGAGCGCAGCGCCTTCCCAACCGACGCCTGGAGCGAGGGCATGATGCGCGAGGAGCTCGCGTCGGAGCACGCGCACTACCTCGTGCTCGAGCAGGCCGGTCAGGTCGCGGGCTACGCCGGTCTGCGATCGCTCCCGGGCGCGAAGGACGCGGATGTCCAGACGATCGCGATCGCCGAGCGCGCGCGCGGCCGCGGGCAGGGCAGGGCGCTGCTGCGTCTCCTCCTCGAGGAGGCCGATCGCCGCCGCGTGCGCGAGGTGTTCCTCGAGGTCCGCGCCGACAACCCGGTCGCCCAGGCGCTCTACGCCAGCGAGGGGTTCGCCGAGCTCGGCCGGCGCCCGCGCTACTACCAGCCCGACGACGTCGACGCGATCGTCATGAAGCTCGACGTCCCCGCGTGGCGCGCCGCGCGCATCCCCGACCCGACCGATGCAGGAGCCTGCTCATGAACCGCGCCGAACCCCTCGTGCTCGGCATCGAGACGAGCTGCGACGAGACCGGCATCGGGATCGTCCGCGGCCGCACCCTCCTGTCCAACACGATCGCGAGCAGCATGGACGAGCACGCGCGCTTCGGCGGCGTCGTGCCCGAGGTGGCCGCCCGCGCGCACCTCGAGGCGCTGCAGCCCGCGATCGAGCAGGCCGTCGCCGAGGCGGGCATCCGGCTCGCGGATCTCGACGCCGTCGCGGTCACGAGCGGGCCGGGCCTCGCGGGCGCGCTCATGGTGGGGGTCGGCGCCGCCAAGGCCCTCGCCGTGTCGCTCGGCAAGCCGCTCTACGCCGTGAACCACCTCGTCGGGCACATCGCGGCCGACATCCTCGCCGACGACAGCGAGCCGCTCGAGTACCCGACCGTCGCCCTGCTCGTCTCGGGCGGGCACACCTCGCTGCTGCTCGTCCGCGACCTCACGAGCGATGTCGAGCTGCTCGGCGAGACGGTCGACGACGCGGCGGGGGAGGCCTTCGACAAGGTCGCGCGCATCCTCGGACTGCCGTACCCCGGCGGGCCGGAGATCGACCGCGCGGCCGTCGGCGGCGATCCCGATGCCATCCGCTTCCCCCGCGGCCTCTCGCGCGCGAGCGACCGCGAGAAGCACCGCTGGGACTTCTCGTTCTCTGGCCTCAAGACCGCCGTCGCGCGGTGGACCGAGCAGCGCGAGGCCGAGGGCGAGGACATCCCGATGGCGGACGTCGCGGCGAGCTTCCGCGAGGCCGTCGTCGACGTGCTCGTGACGAAGGCACTGGATGCGTGCGCGGAGCACGACGTGCCGCGACTGCTCCTCGGCGGGGGCGTGATCGCGAACCGCCGTCTCCGCGAGGTCGCTCTCGCGCGCGCCGAGGCCGCGGGCGTGACCGTCCGGATCCCGCCGCTGCGGCTCTGCACCGACAACGGCGCGATGATCGCCGCGCTCGCCTCCGAGCTCATCCAGTCGGGCCACGAGCCCTCGACGCTCGCGTTCGGAGCGGACTCGACCCTGCCCGTCACCGACATCCAGGTCGCGCGCAGACCATGACCGAGCCGGAGGACGCGGCGCAGCTCGACGACGACGAGCTGCTGAACGCGGTGCCCTCCCGCTCCGACCGGCCGCGCCGCCGCGTCTCACTCTCGAGCCCGTCGCTCGTGCTCGGGATGTTCGCGCTCACGATGTCGTGGTTCACGCCGTGGGTCGCGCCGCTCGCGCTCATCGCCGTCGTGCTCGCGGTCATCGCGCTCGTCCGCCGACATGCCGACCGGGCTCTCGCCTGGTGGGGGTTCGGGTTCGGCGTCGTGGCGATCGCCTACTGCGGCGTCTGGGCGCTCTGGATCCTCGGTCAGCTCGGCGAGGCGCCCGTCATCGAGCTGCCGGCCGCGTAGCCGCTACACGCGGTCCGCGAGGATGGCGGCGCGCCGCCCGCCGATGCGCGTCATGAAGAGCGTCGCCGATCCGTCGCCACGCAGATTGAGCTTCTTCCGGAGGAGCGCCGGATCGACGTCGACGCCGCGTTTCTTGATCTCGAGGGTGCCGATCCCGCGGGCGCGGAGCGCCTTCGCGAGCGCCTTGACGTCGGCGGGGAGCGTCTCGCGGACGCGGAACGACGAGACGAACGGCGTCGTCAGCGCGGCATCGCCCGTGAGATACGCGATGCCGGGAGCGATCGGGCCGGCCGCGAGCGACCGGGCGACCTCGCCGACGAGGCGCGCGCGGATGACGGCGCCCTCGGGCTCGTGCAGGAACGCCCCGAGCTCGTGCACCGGCTCGTCCTCGGTGTCGGCGGGAGCGGTGAGCTCGTGCGACGCGTCGCCGCGGATGACAAGCGCGGCCCGGCGCACGCCGTCGCGCGCGAGCGCCCCCGACCAGAGCACGAGCTCGACGGTCGACCCGTCGACGCTCACCCACTGCGCCTCGACCGCGTCCGGGATCGCCTCGCGATCGTGAGCCGGGCCGAGCTTCATGCCCACGGGCATCCGCTCGCCGAGCGCGTGCGCCCAGCCGAGCGCGGGGGAGTAGTCGGATGGCGCGACCCGGCGGGTCTCGGAGTGACCGCTCGTGCGACGCGCGGGGTCGAGCCAGACCGCGTCCCAGCCGGAGAGGTCGACCTCCTCTGCGCGCTCGGAGCGCACCTCCACGGCATCCCCGAACGGCCGCAGGTTGTAGGCCGCGAGGGCCGCCGTCACAGGGTCCGCGTCGACCGCGAGCACCTCCATCCCGACGCCGGCGAACGCGAGCGCGTCGCCGCCGATGCCGCAGCCGAGGTCGGCCACGCGCTCGATTCCCGCCGCGCGCATGCGCCCTGCATGGTGCGCGGCCACGGACATCCGCGTCGCCTGCTCGACCCCCGCGCGGGTGAAGAGCATGCGCGCCGCGAAGGGGCCGAACTTCGCCTCCGCCCGCGACCGCAGACGCACCTGGCCGACGACCGCCGAGACGAGGTCGGGGGAGTGGCCTGCGGCCCGGAGGCGCGATACCGCGCGGGCGACATCCGCCGTCGTCTCCACGGGGTCCAGCGCGTCGAGCAGGGCCAGGCCCTCGGCGGTCAGCAGCGCGTCGAGTTCTCCCTGCTCCATGCGTCCATTCTCGCGTGTCATCCTGTGTCCTCGAATTGGCACTCGCGTTGCGGGAGTGCCAGGTCCCGCCCTACACTGGCGTTAGCACTCTCGTCATGAGAGTGCGAACTGAGTCTTCCGTCGAAGCAACGAAAGAAGAGGTACACCGTGTCGGTTTCCATCAAGCCGCTCGAGGACCGCATCGTCATCAAGCAGGTCGAGGCCGAGCAGACCACCGCCAGCGGTCTGGTCATCCCCGACACCGCCAAGGAGAAGCCCCAGGAGGGCGAGGTCGTGGCCGTGGGCCCCGGCCGCATCGACGACAACGGCAACCGCGTTCCGCTCGACGTCGCCGTCGGCGACCGCGTCCTGTACAGCAAGTACGGCGGGACCGAGGTCAAGTTCGGCGCCGACGAGTACCTGGTGCTCTCGGCCCGCGACGTGCTCGCGGTCGTCGTCCGCTGACGACACGCCTTTCCTGGAGGGCCCGGCGCTTCGGCGTCGGGCCCTTCTGCATGCGCGGGGATGACCGCGTGGCAGGAATGCGCCGGAGGATGACCGCCGCGGCACCGTCCCGGCCGCCCTCGCGGACCACCTGCCGACCTAGGCTGGATCGGTGACCACGCTCTCCGCCACTGGATCCTCGGAACGCGAGCGGGCGCTCGGCACGGGGTACGGCTTCAGCGCCTACCTGCTGTGGGGTGTGCTCCCGCTCTACTTCGTCTTCCTCGCGCCGACCGGCCCCTGGGAGGTCGTCGCCTGGCGCGTCCTCCTCTCGCTCGTCTTCTGCGCCATCCTGCTCACCGTCGCGCGCGGATGGGGCCGGATGATCGCCGTGCTGCGGAACCCCCGTCTCGCGCTGTGGACGGCGATCGCCGGCGTCCTCATCTACGTCAACTGGCAGACCTTCCTCATCGCGACCCTCACCGGGCACGTCGTGGAGTCGAGCCTCGGGTACTTCATCAACCCGATCACGACGGTCGTCCTCGCGGTGCTCGTGCTGCACGAGCGGCTGCGCCGCGCGCAGTGGGCCGCGGTCGGCATCGCGGCCGCGGCGGTGGTCGTGATCGTCGTCGGATACGGCTCCGTGCCGTGGATCGCGCTCATCCTCAGCACGTCGTTCGGCCTCTACGGGCTCGTCAAGAACCGGATCGGCGCCGCGGTCGACGCGGTCAGCGGCCTCGCGCTCGAGACGATGTGGCTCGCGCCGGTCGCGGTCGTGCAGCTCGTCGTCGTCGCGGCGACGGCGGGGCTGACCTACGGAACCGTCAGCACGCTGCACACCGTGATGCTGTCGCTCGCGGGCGTTGCGACGGCCGTGCCGCTGCTGCTCTTCGCGGCAGGCGCCCGGCGCATCTCGCTGACGGCGGTGGGGCTCCTGCAGTTCATCGCGCCGATCCTGCAGTTCCTCGTCGGTGTCGTCGTGCTCCACGAGCCCATGCCGCTCGAGCGGTGGATCGGCTTCGGCATCGTCTGGGTCGCGCTCGTGGTGCTGAGCGTGGACATGATCCGGCACGCGCGTCGCCCCCGACCGGCCCTGGAGCCCGAGCCCGTCGCCTGAGGCGGGTTTCTGGGGCGTTCTGGGGCGGCGTTCTGGGGTCGAAGCGCGGCGGCGGGTCGCCGCGTTTCGCGGCAAAGGGGTGGCGGGTCGCCGCGTTTCGCGGCAAGAGCCAGCGAGTCATTCCCCGTTTCGCGTCGAATCGGCGCCCGGTCACCGCGTTTCGCGGCGAGTGGGCGGGTGACTCGACGGTTGTGACCGCGGTCGTCACCTGCTGAGGGACGCGGATTCGGATGGCTGGGGCGTGTGTGCGCGTGTCGTGCGCAGGAGGCTACTCGTGCCTCACGGGTCCGATTCCGGTGACGGTTGTGACCGCGGTCGTCACCTGCTGAGGGACGCGGATTCGGATGGCTGGGGCCGGTGTGCGCGTGTCGTGCGCAGGAGGCTACTCGTGCCCCACGGGTCCGATTCCGGTGACGGTGTGCCGCGCCGGGCGCCGCCAGCCGCGACTCCGCGCAGGCCCTGTCGTGCCATCCGCCTACCGCGCCTCGGCGCCCATCCGCAAGCGCCTTGTTTTCGGTTCACCGAAAAGCTACTTTTTCGGTATGCCGAAAAATCTCGTCCGGGGCGGTGCCGTCCTCGCGGCGGTCGCCCTGCTCTCGGGGTGCGCCGGGGGTGCCGCGCCCCAGGGAGACGACCGCCCGGTCGTCCTCACCACCTTCACCGTGCTCGCCGACATCGCCCGCAATGTCGCGGGCGAGCACCTCTCGGTCGAGTCGATCACGAAGGTCGGGGCCGAGATCCACGGCTACGAGCCGACGCCGGGAGACATCCGGCGCGCCGCCGACGCCGACCTCATCCTCGACAACGGCCTCAACCTCGAGGCGTGGTTCGCGCAGTTCGTTGACTCCGTCGACGTGCCGCACGTCGTCGTGTCGGAGGGCGTCGAGCCTATCGACATCGCCGGCGACGCGTACGCCGGCAAGCCGAACCCGCACGCCTGGATGAGCCCCGTCAACGTGCAGGCGTACGTCGACAACATGGTCGAGGCGTTCAGCGAGCTCGACCCCGAGCACGCCGACGACTTCGCGGCGAACGGAGAGGCCTACGCGCAGCAGCTGCAGGCCGTGCAGGACGAGCTCGTCGACGCGCTCGCGCCGCTGCCGGAGAACGAGCGGGCGCTCGTCACATGCGAGGGGGCGTTCTCGTACCTCGCGCGTGACGCGGGGCTCACCGAGGCGTACATCTGGCCCGTCAACGCCGAGCAGCAGGCGACTCCTCAGCAGATTGCCGCCGCCATCGAGTTCGTCGAGGAGAACGGCGTCCGAGCCGTGTTCTGCGAGTCGACGGTGTCGGACAAGCCCATGCAGCAGGTCGTCGAGGCGACGGGCGCGGCGTTCGGCGGCACGCTCTACGTCGACTCCCTCTCCGAGCCGGAGGGGCCCGTCCCCACCTACCTCGACCTCATCCGGCATGACGCGGCGCTCATCGTCGAGGGGCTGACCGGATGAGCCCCGCGATCGAGCTCGCCGACATCACGGTCCGCTACCGAGACATCCTCGCTCTCGACGCCGCATCCGCGACCGTCGAGGCCGGGAAGGTGACGGCCCTCATCGGGATGAACGGGTCGGGCAAGTCCACGCTCTTCAAGACCGCGCTCGGGCTCATCCGCCCCGACGCCGGCAGCGTCCGCATCGAGGGCGGGTCGCCCGCCGTCGCCCGTCGCCGCGGCATCGTCGGCTACGTGCCGCAGAGCGAGGATGTCGACTGGGCGTTCCCGGTCTCCGTGCGCGACGTCGTCATGATGGGGCGCTACGGGCGCCAGGGCCTGACGCGGCGGGCCCGCCCCGATGATCGCGCGGCCGTCGAGGAGGCCCTCGAGCGGGTCGACCTCGTCGATCTCGCGGACCGCCAGATCGGCCAGCTGTCGGGAGGTCAGCGCAAGCGCGCGTTCGTCGCGCGCGGCATCGCGCAGGAGGCGCGGATCCTCCTGCTCGACGAGCCCTTCGCCGGGGTCGACAAGCGCTCCGAGGCGACGATCGTGCGACTCCTTCGCGAGCTCGCGGCCGACGGCTGTGCGGTGCTCGTCTCGACCCATGACCTGCACGCGCTTCCCGAGCTGGCCGACGAGGCCATCCTCCTCCTGCGCAGGCCCCTCTTCCACGGCCCGGTCGGCGAGGCGCTGCGGCCGGAGAACCTCGCGCGCGCCTTCGGGCTCGGGGAGGCCGCATGAACCTCCTCGACCTCCTCCTCGAGCCGCTGCAGTACGACTTCATGGTGCGCGCGCTCGCCGCGACCGTCGTCGCCGCGGTCGTCTGCGCCCTGCTGTCGTGCTGGCTCGTGCTCGTCGGATGGTCGCTCATGGGCGACGCCGTCTCGCACGCGGTGCTGCCGGGCGTCGTCATCGCGTACATCCTCGGCGCGCCGTTCGCGCTCGGCGCGCTCGCCTTCGGGCTGCTCGCGGTCGCGCTCATCGGCGTGCTCCGCGACACGAGCCGCGTGAAGGAGGACGCCGCGATCGGCATCGTCTTCACGACCCTCTTCGCGCTCGGGCTCGCCCTCATCTCCGTGACGCCGAGTCAGACCGATCTCAACCACATCATCTTCGGCAACATCCTCGGCGTCTCCGACGGCGACCTCATCCAGATCGGCGTGCTCGCCGCGGTCGCCCTCGTCGTGCTGCTCGTGAAGCGACGCGATCTCACGCTCTACGCGTTCGACCCGACCCATGCGTTCGCGATCGGGCTCTCGCCCCGTCTGCTGGGCGCCATCCTGCTCGGCGTCCTCGCGCTGACCGCGGTGGTCGCGCTCCAGGTGGTCGGCGTCATCCTCGTCGTCGCGATGCTCATCATCCCGGGCGCGACCGCGCACCTCCTCACCGACCGATTCGGGCGGATGCTCGTCATCGCGCCGATCCTGTCGGCCGCCTGCTCGGTGATCGGCATCTACCTCAGCTACTGGCTGGATGCCGCGTCGGGGGCGCTCGTCATCCTCGTCCAGGGCGTCGTCTTCACTCTCGTCTACCTCTTCAGCCCACGGCACGGAGTGGTCGGACGGCGGATGGCGCGGGCGCGTGCCGCCTGAGGCTTTCCTGTGCGCGGGGTGTGAACGAGACCGCGCCGCTCTCCGGGCGCGCCGATAGAATCGGCGCACGGGACGGCGATCCCTCCCGTACCGGAGCAGCCCACACCGCGTCGGCAGGAGACACCCCCAATGACAGAACACGACCCGTTCGGCTTCGTCGGCCTCACCTACGACGACGTGCTGCTCCTCCCGGGGCACACCGACGTCATCCCCAGCGAAGCGGACACGTCGTCGCGGCTCACCCGCCGCATCCGGGTCGCCATCCCGCTCCTCTCGAGCGCGATGGACACCGTCACCGAAGCGCGGATGGCGATCGCGCTCGCCCGCCAGGGCGGCATCGGCATCCTCCACCGCAACCTCTCGATCGCCGACCAGGCCGCGGCCGTCGACCGCGTCAAGCGCAGCGAGTCGGGCATGATCACCGACCCGATCACGACCTCGCCCGACGCGACGATCGCCGAGGTCGACGCGATGTGCGCGAAGTACCGCATCTCGGGTCTGCCCGTCGTCGACGAGGACAACCGCCTCATCGGCATCATCACGAACCGCGACATGCGGTTCGTCTCCGACATCCAGCGCCCCGTGACGCGCGTGAAGGACGTCATGACGAGCGAGGGCCTCATCACCGGCCCCGTCGGCATCGCCGCCGAGCAGGTTATCGCCCTGTTCGCCGAGCACCGCGTCGAGAAGCTGCCGCTCATCGACGACGAGGGCAAGCTCGCCGGCCTCATCACCATCAAGGACTTCGACAAGAGCGAGAAGTACCCCCTCGCCACGAAGGACGACCAGGGGCGCCTCCGCGTGGGCGCCGCGATCGGCTTCTTCGGCGACGCGTGGGAGCGCGCCGAGGCGCTGCGCGACGCGGGTGTCGACGTCATCGTCGTCGACACGGCCAACGGGCAGTCGCAGGGCGTCATCGACATCGTCCGCCGTCTCAAGTCGGACGAGTCGTTCGCGCACATCGACGTGATCGGCGGCAACATCGCCACGCGCGAGGGCGCCCAGGCGCTCATCGAGGCGGGCGTCGACGCGGTCAAGGTCGGCGTCGGCCCCGGCTCGATCTGCACGACGCGCGTCGTCGCCGGTGTCGGCGTGCCGCAGGTGACCGCGATCTACGAGGCGTCGCTCGCGGCGCGCGCCGCCGACGTGCCCGTCATCGCGGATGGCGGCCTCCAGTACTCGGGCGACATCGCGAAGGCGCTCGTCGCCGGCGCCGACACGGTCATGCTCGGGTCGCTGCTCGCGGGCACGGAGGAGTCGCCGGGCGAGATCGTGTTCCAGGCCGGCAAGCAGTTCAAGCAGTACCGCGGCATGGGCTCGCTGGGCGCCATGCAGACGCGCGGCAAGCAGACCTCGTACTCGAAGGACCGCTACTTCCAGGCCGACGTCCCGAGCGACGACAAGCTCATCCCCGAGGGCATCGAGGGCCAGGTGCCCTACCGCGGGCCCCTCTCGGCCGTCGTGTACCAGCTCGTCGGCGGGCTGCGCCAGTCGATGTTCTACGTCGGCGCCCGCACGATCGACGAGCTCAAGACCCGCGGCAAGTTCGTCCGCATCACCTCGGCGGGCCTCAAGGAGTCGCACCCGCACGACGTGCAGATCGTCGTCGAGGCGCCGAACTACAAGCGCTGAGCCGCTCGACAGAAGGCCCCCGCTCCGGCGGGGGCCTTCGTCGTCGGCACCCCTGGACCCCTCCGAGTCCCGGGCGTACCGTGCGGGTATGTGCCGAAGCATCCACACCCTGCACAACTTCGAGCCCGCCGCGACCTCCGAGGAGGTGCACGCGGCGGCGCTGCAGTACGTCCGCAAGATCGCCGGCACGACGAAGCCGTCGAAGGCGAACCGTGAGGCGTTCGACCGCGCGGTGGCGGAGATCGCCCACGCCACCCAGCACCTGCTCGCCGAGCTCGTCGCGACGACACCTCCCAAGAACCGCGAGGAGGAGGCCGAGAAGAGGCGCGCGAAGGCCATCGCCTCCGGCCGCTACGCGGCCTGATCGCGCGCCGCGGCGCGGATCCGGATGGCCGTCACCCGGCCAGGTAGGCTGGGCGGGTGAGCAGTGACATCGAGCTGGGCCGCGGCAAGCGGGGTCGACCCGCGTACACGTTCGACGACATCGCGGTCGTGCCCTCGCGGCGCACGCGCAACCCCGAGGACGTCTCCACGACGTGGGCGATCGACGCGTACACGTTCGACGTGCCCGTCGTCGGCGCGCCGATGGACTCGGTCGTGAGCCCGCAGACCGCGATCATGCTGGGCAAGCTCGGCGGCCTCGGCGTCCTCGACCTCGAGGGTCTGTGGACGCGCTATGAGGACCCGGAGCCGCTGCTCGCGGAGATCGCGTCGCTGCCCGAGCGCTCCGCGACCGCCCGCATGCAGGCGCTCTACTCCGAGCCGATCAAGCCCGAGCTCATCACGGCGCGTCTCGCCGAGATCCGCGACGCCGGCGTCACGGTGGCCGGCGCGCTGTCGCCGCAGCGCACGAAGGAGCTCTACGAGACGGTCGTGGCCGCGGGCGTCGACCTGTTCGTGATCCGGGGCACCACGGTGTCCGCCGAGCACGTCTCGAGCGCGGCCGAGCCGCTGAACCTCAAGGAGTTCATCTACGAGCTCGACGTGCCGGTCATCGTCGGCGGCGTCGGCACGTACACGGCCGCGCTCCACCTCATGCGCACGGGCGCGGCCGGCGTGCTCGTCGGCTTCGGCGGGGGAGCCGCGTCGACGACCCGCGCGACCCTCGGCGTCACCACGCCCATGGCGACCGCGGTCGCCGACGTGGCCGGTGCGCGCCGCGACTACCTCGACGAGTCGGGCGGCCGCTACGTGCACGTGATCGCCGACGGCGGCGTCGGAACCTCGGGCGACATCGTGAAGGCGCTCGCCATGGGCGCGGACGCGGTGATGCTCGGCGTCGCGCTCGCCCGCGCGACCGATGCGCCCGGCAACGGCTACCACTGGGGCCCCGAGGCGCACCATCCGAAGCTCCCGCGCGGCCACCGCGTGAAGGTCGACCAGGTCGGCACGCTCGAGGAGGTCCTCTACGGGCCCGCCCTCGTGGCGGATGGCACGGCGAACCTCATCGGGGCGCTGCGCAAGTCGATGGCGACGACGGGATACTCCGACCTGAAGGAGTTCCAGCGCGTCGACGTCGTCGTGAACCCCGTGCACTGATGGCCGATCCCGCGCCACCCGCTGCGAGCGAGACGCAGGTCTTCCCGCCGACGCTGCGCGAGGTCATGCTGCGGCCGCGCTGGATCGCGATGCTGCTGCTGTGCCTCGTCGTGGCCGGCGTGTTCTCGTGGCTCCTGCAGTGGCAGCTCGCGCGCGCGATCGACACCGATCCCCCCGAGGACGGCGCGACCGAGATCATCCGCCCGATCGACGAGGTCGTGCGGCCGGGGCAGTACCTCGACGACGCGCTCGTCGGCCAGAAGGTCTCCCTCGAAGGCCAGTGGGTGCCCGGCGACTTCATCGTCGTCTCGTCGCGCTTCGACGACGGCGTCGAGGGCTACTGGGTCACGGGGCAGTTCGCCCTCGCGGTCTACCCCGAGAGCCGGTCGATCGCGGTCGCGCTCGGCTGGACCGCCTCCCGCGAGGACGCCGACGCCGCCGTGGCCGCACTCGAGGAGCGCGCGGAGGAGAAGTACGTCGCCCCCGAGCTGCGGCACGTCGTCGACTGGCAGCCGACGCCGCTCACCGGGCGGGTCATCTCCGACGAGGGGCCGCAGCTGCCGCCGGGTGACGACGTCGACGAGATGACGCGGATGTCGCCTGCCGCGCTGCTCAGCCGATGGCACGACACTGAGATCGACGGCGAGCGGATCGACGTCTACCGCCCGTACCTCACCTCGGATGACCCGGTCGCGGGCCTCGTCGAGACGGAGCTGACGGCGATCTCGTCGCCGGCTCCCGAGGTGGCGGGGCCGGTGAACTGGCTGAATCTCTTCTACGCGGTCGAGTGGGCGGTGTTCGCGGCGTTCTCGTTCTACCTCTGGTATCGCCTCGCGAAGGACGCGTGGGAGCGCGAGCTCGAGGAGCTCGCGGGCGGCGACCCCGACGACGAGTAGCCGTGGCCTCCGACGCTGATCGGCGCGCGGGCCCGCCCGCTGAGCGGGTCGAGGAGCTCGCCCGGCGGATCGAGCTCGCCGCGCGCACCCGGCGGCGGTTCCTGCTCGGGGTCGCGGGCAGCCCCGGGGGAGGGAAGACCACCCTCGCGGCGGCCCTGGTGGCGGCGCTCAACGCGCGCCGCGAGGGCAGTGCGGTCGCGCTGCCGATGGACGGGTTCCATCTCGCGAACGCGACGCTCGAGCGACTGGGCCTGCGCGACCGCAAGGGAGCGATCGACACGTTCGACGGCTGGGGATTCGTCGCGCTCCTCGACAGGGTCCGCCGCGAGACGGATCACACGGTCTACGCGCCCGCGTTCGAGCGCGATGTCGACGAGGGCGTGGCCGGGGCGATCGCGATCGAGCCGACGGCTCGGGTCGTCATCGTCGAGGGCAACTACCTGCTCATCGACCGGGAGCCGTGGCTCGGCGTCCGGGATCGGATGGATGAGGTCTGGTTCTGCGCGACGCCCCCTGCCGAGCGCGAGTCACGGCTTGTCGAGCGGCACACACGGCACGGGCGGACGCCCGAGGCGGCCGCGGCGTGGGCACGCGACGTCGACGGCGCGAACGCCGTGCTGATCGAGGGATCGCGCGTCCGCGCCGACCTCGTCGTCTCGGGTATCACCGGCGAGTCGCTGGGGCCGCCGACGGGCTGACGTCGACGGCGGACGGCGCCCCGCCCGCGCAGCGGCCGCGGCCATCCGCCCATGGGCGAACCGCCAGGTGCGCCCCCACTAGAATCGAGGTATGCCACAGCCGCGGGTCTCATCCTTCCCCCAGATCCGCCGGGCGCTCCGCTTCTACCAGGTCTGCTCGGTCATCACGGGCGTCGGACTGCTTCTCCTGTGCGCCGAGATGGTGCTGAAGTACACGCCGCAGCTGGCCGTCGAGCTGTTCTTCCTCGACTCCCACGGCCTCTTCGCGTTCCGCGAGGTCGTCCCGAGCCCGACGGGGGAGCTCATCTCGACCGGTGACGGCATCAACCTGTCGCTCGGCATCCTCATCGTCCACGGCTGGTTCTACGTCGTGTACCTCTTCGCGTGCTTCCGCGTGTGGAGCCTCATGCGCTGGCCGTTCTGGCGCTTCCTGCTGCTCGCCGGCGGCGGTGTCGTGCCGTTCCTCTCCTTCTTCATGGAGTACTTCGTCGCCCGCGACGTCAAGCGCTACCTCGCCCAGCGCGAGGAGACCGCCGCCGAGAAGCGGGCCGCCAAGGCCGCCTCCGGCCCCTCGACTCCGTCCGCACCGACCCAGGAGGTCCCCCGATGAGCGCAGACACCGCTGCGCGCCCCGTCCTCGTCGTCGACTTCGGCGCGCAGTACGCCCAGCTCATCGCACGTCGCGTGCGCGAGGCGGGCGTCTACAGCGAGCTGGTGCCGCACACGATCACGGCCGCAGAGGTCGCCGAGAAGAACCCCGTCGCGATCATCCTCTCGGGTGGGCCGTCGTCGGTGTACGAGCCCGGCGCACCCTCCCTCGATCCCGGCGTCTTCGAGCTCGGGATCCCCACGCTCGGCATCTGCTACGGCTTCCAGGTCATGGCCCAGGCGCTCGGCGGCGAGGTCGCTCACACCGGTCTGCGCGAGTACGGCGCGACCGATGCGGCCGTCGTCGGCGATGGCGGCGTCCTGCTGGGCGGCCAGCCCAGCGAGCAGAACGTGTGGATGAGCCACGGCGACCAGGTCGCCCAGGCGCCCGAGGGCTTCCAGGTGCTGGCCTCCACGGCCGTCACGCCGGTCGCCGCCTTCGGGAACGACGAGCGCTGCCTCTACGGCGTGCAGTGGCACCCCGAGGTGAAGCACTCCGACTTCGGCCAGAACGTGCTGGAGAACTTCCTGCACAAGGCCGCGGGCCTCCCCGCCGACTGGAACAGCGGCAACGTCATCGAGGAGCAGGTGCAGCGCATCCGGGAGCAGGTCGGCTCGGCGCGCGTCATCTCGGCCCTCTCCGGCGGCGTGGACTCGGCGGTCTCGACGGCCCTCGTGCACCGCGCGATCGGCGACCAGCTGACCGCCGTCTTCGTCGACCACGGGCTCCTCCGCAAGGGAGAGCGCGAGCAGGTCGAGAAGGACTACGTCGCCTCGACGGGCGTCCGCCTCATCACGGTCGACGCGGCCGACACGTTCCTCGGCCACCTCGCGGGCGTCACCGACCCCGAGGAGAAGCGCAAGATCATCGGCCGCGAGTTCATCCGCGCCTTCGAGAAGGTGCAGCGCGAGCTCGTTGAGGAGGCGAAGGCCGAGGGCGAGCCCATCCGCTTCCTCGTCCAGGGCACCCTCTACCCCGACGTGGTGGAGTCCGGCGGCGGCGCCGGCACGGCGAACATCAAGAGCCACCACAACGTCGGCGGTCTGCCCGATGACCTCGACTTCGAGCTCATCGAGCCGCTGCGCACCCTGTTCAAGGACGAGGTGCGCGCGATCGGCCGCGAGCTCGGCCTCCCCGAGGCGATCGTCGGCCGCCAGCCCTTTCCGGGGCCCGGCCTTGGCATCCGCATCGTGGGCGAGGTCACCGCTGACCGTCTCGAGATCCTGCGTGACGCCGACGCCATCGCGCGCGAGGAGCTGAGCGCGGCGGGCCTCGACAGCGAGATCTGGCAGTGCCCCGTCGTGCTGCTCGCGGACGTCCGCTCGGTGGGTGTGCAGGGCGACGGCCGCACGTACGGCCATCCGATCGTGCTGCGTCCGGTCTCGAGCGAGGACGCGATGACCGCCGACTGGACGCGTCTGCCGTACGACGTGCTGTCGAAGATCTCCAACCGCATCACGAACGAGGTGCGCGAGGTGAACCGCGTCGTGCTCGACGTCACCTCGAAGCCCCCGGGGACGATCGAGTGGGAGTGATCCCGCCCCCGCTGAAGGCCGCCGCTGCACCCGCAGCGGCGGCCTTCGCCGTTCAGAGGCTGTCGCGCACGTATTCCTGGACGACGACGCCCGAGTCGAACGCACGGGTCCGCTCGTGCGCGAAGTGCCGGGCTTCGTACGGGGCCGATCCGAACAGGGGGACTCCGCTGCCGAAGGCGAACGGGTTCCGCTTGAGGACGAGGCGGTCGATCTCGTCGATGAGCTGGCCTGCGAGATCTCCGCCGCCGCAGAGGTAGATCTCCAGCCCGTCCTCCTGCTTGAGCTCTCGCACGCGCTCGAGAGGATCTGCCGTGATCTCGATCTCGTCGGGAACGCGGCGATCCCGACGGCTCGCGACGATCTGACGGAGGTGGGCGTACGGACTCGTGATCCCGATGTCGAGCGCCGGCGTGTAGGTGTTCCACCCCATGACGACGGTGTCGAACCGGGTCCGCGGGGCCGAGATCCCGAGGGCGGTCAGGCCGTGACTCGGAAGCGCGTCCCCGAACTCGCGCTGGAGCACGGGCGCATGGTCGCCCTCGACGAGGAATGCGTCGAAGCCCCCGTCTGGCGCTGCGATGTAGCCGTCGAGCGTGACGGCGACGTAGTAGACGAGTTCGCGCATGGGATCTCCCTCCGTTATCCACGACGGATGTCGTGGGTGCGGGACCAATGTACAACGGATGTCGTGGTTTCGCTAGGGTGGGAGCATGGCGAGGAACGAGGAGCGGCGGGCTGCGCTCGCCGACGCTGGACTGCGCGTGCTCGCGCGGGAGGGTGCGCGGGGCCTGACCCACCGCGCTGTCGACGCGGAAGCCGGCGCCCCGCGGGGCACGGCGTCGAACTACTTCACGTCGCGCGAGGCGCTCGTCGACGGGCTCGTCGCGCGCATCGGCGAGCGGCTGACGCCGGATCCCGCCGTGCACGCGAGGCTCGCCTCCCGCGCGCCGTCGCGGGAGCTGTTCGCCGACTACCTTCGCGACATCGTGCAGCGCCTTCTCGCTGACCGCGATGTCACTCTCGCGCTCCTCGAGCTCCGACTCGAGGCCGCGCGTCGGCCATCCGTCGCGGAGTCGCTGGGTGGATGGATGCGGGCCGGGTTCGCGGGCGACGTCGCCTTCAACGAGGGGGCGGGTCTTCCGGGAGGCCGCACCGAGATCGCCCTCTTCCACTACGCGGTCGACGGGCTCATCCTCGACCGCCTCACGGTGAGCATCGACCCCGCCATCTCGATCGACGACGTTATCGACGAGCTCGTCGATCGGCTCCTGCCGCGCTGAGCGCTCACAGTGGCCACGACCGCAGTTCAGCGGTCAGCCGGGCGAGGTGCTCGGGCGGCCCCGCCTCGGCGAACCAGAGCCACAGCTCCGCCGCGTGGACGGCCGCCCAGGCGCGCACCAGGTCCCGATCCGCGCCGTATGCGGCGGTCATGTCGTCGAGACATCGCGCGTCCTTGCGGCTCGCTGCCCACGCCGCGCGCGCCAGCTCCCGCACCGGATCGCCGACGTGAGCGGCCTCCCAGTCGACCACAGCGGAGACGCGCCCGTCGACGACGAGCAGGTTGCCGTCGGTCCAGTCCCCGTGGCAGAAGGCGGCAGGCCCCGATGCTTCCGGGATGGAGAGCGGAAGCGGCGGCCCGCCCACGTCGCGGTAGCTCCGGAGGATGCGCGCATCGTCCGGAGCCGCTGGCAGGCCCTGCGGCACCGGTGTCTCGTGGAGACGGCGGAGCAGCACCGCCGACGCGCGCATGCCCTCGCGGCGCGTGTCCGCATCGACCTCGTCGAGTCTCTCTCCCGGCATGAGCGTCATGAGAATCCGACCGAGGGAGGCGTCGACCACCGACGGTGCGGGGAACGATGTCTGCGCGAGCGCGCGCAGGGCGAGCAGTTCGGTGTCGTGGCGGGCCGGATCCGCCATCCGCTTCTCGACGAGTGCGCGTCCGCCTTGCATGACGACGCGCACATGACCGACCGCTCCCTGTCGCATCCCGCCATCCTGCCGCGTGCGGCTCCCGCCCGCGAGAATGGGACGATGACGTCCTACCGCATGCGCGACCGGCTCATCCGCGACCACACCGTCACCGTGCCCCTCGACTGGACCGCACCCGACGACGGCCGCACCATCGATGTGTTCGCCCGCGAGGTCGCCCACGTCGACCGCGTCGACGCACCGCTGCTCGTCTTCCTCCAGGGCGGTCCGGGCGGCACCGGGCCGCGCCCGATGCCCGGCGGCGGAGACTGGATCGACGAGGTGCTGAAGACGCACCGGCTGCTGCTCCTCGACCAGCGCGGCACGGGGCGCTCCACGCGTGTCGAACGCGCCTCGATCGCCGGCATGAGCGCGGACGACGCGGCCGCCTACATCCGGCTCTTCCGTGCCGAGCAGATCGTCGCCGACCTCGAGCACCTCCGCCGCACGGTGTTCGGCGGTGTGCGCTGGCAGACGCTCGGGCAGAGCTACGGAGGCTTCCTCACGCTCACGTATCTGTCCTTCCATCCCGAAGCCCTCGCCGCCTCGTACGTCACGGGCGGGCTCACCTCGGTCGATCCCGATCCCGTCGAGGTCTACCGCCGCACGATCCCGCGCGTCGAGGCGAAGACCGCCGAGTTCTACCGTCGCTACCCGGAGGACGCCGACACGCTCGCGCGCATCGTCGACATCGTCGAGGGCTCCGATGTGCGCCTGCCCAGCGGCGACCGGCTCTCCGCGCGCCGGCTGCAGACGCTCGGCATCGAGTTCGGCATGAAGCCGGGCTTCGAGCGGCTGCACTGGCTCCTCGACGAGGCCTTCTCGCGCCCTGGCGTGCTGAGCGACCACTTCCTCGCTGAAGTCGACGCCGCCACGCAGTACTGGCGCGGACCGCTGTACGCGCTCCTGCAGGAGGAGATCTACGCGGATGGCGACGGCGCGACCGCGTGGGCCGCCCAGCGGGTGCGCGACGAGCGGGGCGGACTGCCCGCGACCGACGGGCCGATGCCGTTCACGGGGGAGATGTTCTTCCCGTGGATGTTCGACGAGATCGCGTCGCTGCGGCCCTTCCGCGATGCCGCGCATGCGCTCGCGGATCGCGTCGACCATCCGAGCCTGTACGACCGGACGCGGCTCGCGCGCAACGAGGTGCCCGTCGCCGCAGCGATGTACTACGACGACATGTACGTCGACTTCCCGCAGGCCGAGGAGACCGCGCGCTTCGTGCCGCACACCCACCTGTGGGTGACGAACGAGTACGAGCACGACGGGCTCCGTCAGGACCCGCGCATCGTGCGCGCCCTCATCGACCGCGTCGTCGCCGAGGGCGGACCGCTCGCCTGAACCGGCGGTGGCGGCTGTCCGGGTCGCGGGGGTGGCGCCGCCGGATGTCCGGGTCGCGGTTTCCGTCTGTATTGGGGCCGTTGGGGACGCGAAGTGCGACCTGGACGAACGGCTGCGGCCTGGGCGGCGCCGTCGATGTTCGGGTCGCGGTTGCCGTCCGTATTGGGGCTGTTGGGGACGCGAAGTGCGACCTGGACGAATGGCTGCGGCCTGGGCGGCGCCGTCGATGTTCGGGTCGCGGTTGCCGTCCGTATTGGGGCTGTTGGCGACGCGAAGTGCGACCTGGGCGGCGGCCGCCGATGTCCGGGTCGCAGTTGCCGTCCGTAATCGGGCCGTTGGGGACGCGAACTGCGACCTGGGCGGTCCCGCCGGTGTTCGGGTCGCGGTTGCCGTCCGTATTCGGGCTGTTGGGGACGCGAACTGCGACCTGGGCGATCCCCCGGCCCCCAACCCCGCCCCCGCCCCAACCCCACCCCCGTGTACGCTTGTACACACATCCGCAGATCGCGGCTGGATCAGGAGACCCGGTGAGCATGTCCTCCCCGCCCTCGCGCGAGGCGCGCAGGGCCCGCGGCGCGGTGTCCGCGCTCTTCTTCACGAACGGCGCGATCTACGCCAACGTCATCCCGCGCTTCCCCGAGATCAAGGACGCGCTGGGCCTCAGCGATACGCTCTACGGCGCCTCGATCGCCGCGATGCCGGTCGGCGCGCTCCTGTCGGGGCTCGCCGCCGCCGCGATCATCCGCCGTCTCGGATCCGGCCGCGTCGCGGTCATCGGCTCCGTGCTCCTCGCCGTCACGATGCTCGGGGTCGGCCTCGCGCCGGTGCCGATCCTCTTCGCCCTCGGCCTCTTCCTCGCGGGCGTCCTCGACTCGGTGACCGACGTGGGGCAGAACGCCCATGGCCTGCGCGTGCAGAAGCGGTACGGGCGGTCGATCATCAACGGCTTCCACGCCATCTGGTCGCTCGGCGCGGTCGTCGGCGGCTTCATGTCGGCCGGAGCGATCGCGATCGGCCTCCCGCTCGGCGTGCACCTGGCGATCACCGGGGCGCTCTTCGCCGCGACGGCGATCGTCGCGCTGCGCTTCTGCCTGCCCGGGCCCGAGGAGGAGTCGGGCGACGCCGAGACGCCGACCACCGCCGCAGCGGCACCGACCGCGCGCCGGACGCCGCGCATCGCGCTCGTCATGGCCGGGCTGGCGGTCATCGCGATCGCCGGGACGATCGTCGAGGAGGTCGGCAGCTCCTGGGCGACCCTCTACATGCGCGAATCGCTCGGCGCGCCCGCGGCGCTCGCGGCGATGGGCTTCATCGCGCTCATCGGGTTCCAGTTCATCGGCCGCCTCGTCGGCGACCGCCTCGTCGACCGGTTCGGGCAGCGGATGGTCGCGGTCGCGGGCGGCGCGCTCGTCGCGGTCGGCATGGGGTCGGCTCTCGCATGGCCCTCGGTCCTGCTCACCCTCGTCGGCTTCGCCGCAGCGGGATTCGGCGTCGCGACGCTCGTGCCGGCCGCCATGCATGCGGCCGACGAGCTGCCGGGCCTGCGCCCCGGCACCGGGCTCACCGTCGTGACGTGGCTCATGCGCCTCGGGTTCCTCATCTCACCGCTCGTCATCGGCACGATCTCCGATGCGACCGAGCTGAGGGTGAGCCTCGTCATCGTGCCGGTGGCGGGTCTGCTCGTCATCGCGCTCTCGGGCTTCCTCGAGCGCCGGCGCGCGTAGCCGTTCTGCTCTGGGCGGAAAAGGGTGCGCGCGCGAGGCGCGATGCCTACCGTGAGGGCATGGCCGAACTGCTTCCGCTCCCGTCGCGCCGCGTCGAGCCGGATCCGCTCTGGCGACATCTCGTCGGCGACCGGCTGCGGCGCATGCGCCACGAGCGCGAGGAGACGCTCGCCGAGGTCGCGCGACGCGCGGGCGTGTCGGTGCAGTACCTCTCCGAGGTCGAGCGCGGGCGCAAGGAGCCCTCGAGCGAGATCGTCGCGGCCATCCTCGGCGCTCTCGGCGGCACGCTCCTCGACCTGACCGCCGGCGTGGCGGACGACCTGCGCGCGACGGCGCTGGCCCCCGCGACGCTGCAGGCGCCGGGCGCGGTGCTCGCCCTCGCCGCCTGACGGCCGACCGGGGCGCGATCGCCGCGCCCCGGCCATCCTGCCGTCCGTCCTCAGTGCCGCTCCAGGACGACGTCGGCGAGGCCGTACTCGACGGCGGCGCGCGCGGTGAAGACGCGGTCGCGGTCCGTGTCGCGGCGCAGGGTCTCGACGTCGTGCCCGGTGTGGCGCGACAGGACTCCCTCCATGTCGCCGCGCACGCGCACGAGCTCGTCGGCGTGCAGGATGAGGTCGGGGATGGCCCCGCGCCCCTGCGCCGCCGGCTGGTTGAGCACGACGCGCGCGTGCGGGAGCACGGCTCGCTTGCCGGGCGCCCCCGCCGCGAGCAGCACGGCGCCGACGCCGATGGCCTGGCCGACGCACGTCGTCGCGACGTCGGGTCGGATGTACTGCAGTGTGTCGTAGACGCCGAGCATGGCCGCGGGGTCGCCGCCCTCGCAGTTGATATAGAGCTGCACGTCGCGGTCGGGCGCGAACGACTCGAGATGCAGGAGCTGCGCGATGAGCGCGTTTGCGACGCCCGCGTCGATGGGCGTGCCGAGGTAGACGACCCGCTCGGCGAGGAGGTGCGAGTACACGTCCATGATGCGCTCGCCGCGGCCGTCGCGGGTGATGACGTTGGGGATCGTGTAGGTGCTCATGCCGCCTCCGCTCCGAGGCCGATGCGGGCGCGCCGTTCGGGCATGACCTCGTGGAATCCGCTCACGATCGCGTCGATGAAGCCGTAGTCCCTGGCGTCCTCCGCCGTGAACCAGTTGTCGTGCAGCGAGTCCTCGAAGACGCGCGCGAGCGGCTGGCCTGTGTCCTCGCTGATGAGGCCGAGCACCGTGTCGCGCAGCCGGCGGAGGTCGTCGGCCTGCAGCTCGACGTCGACGGCCGTGCCTCCGATGCCCGAGGAGCCCTGATGCAGCAGGATCCGGGCGTGGGGGAGGGCGCGGCGCTTGCCGGGCGTCCCCGCCGAGAGCAGGAACTGCCCCGCGCTGCAGGCCAGGCCGATCGCGAGCGTCGAGACGTCGCACGGGACGAGCCGCATCACGTCGCGGATCGCGAGCATCGACGGCACGGAGCCGCCGGGGGAGTGGATCCACAGCGCGATCTCGCCCTGCGGATCCTCGGCGGCGAGCGCGAGCATCTGCGTCGTGAGGAGCATGCCGTTGTCGTCGTCGAGCACGCCGTCGAGCACGAGCACGCGGCGGTGGTAGAGCTCACGGCGGGCCTCCGCCGTGAACTGCGGGATCTTCGATTCGTCTGCCATGCACCCAGCGTGCGCGCGCCATCCGCTCGCCGGGCCGGAATCGGCTCAGGGCGGATCTGCCCCGAGCGGATGGCGCCGCTCGAGAGCGGATGGCCGCGCCGATGGAGAGCGGATGGCCGTGCCGCGAGGACGTGCCTGGCGCTCAGGCGCGCCCGAACGTCTCCGGGTCGACGGGCCGAGCGCGCCGCGGGAGCCCCTGCACGACGAGGAGGTACGACTCGGTCACGAGCTCGTCGACGAGCTCGGGCGTGAGCCCCGGGCCGGGCGTGACCGTGATCCAGTGCCGCTTGTTCATGTGATAGCCGGGGGCGATCTCGGCGAACGTCGCGCGCAGCGCCTCCCCGTCCTCGGGGCGCGCCTTGAGATTCACCATCGCCTCTCCGCCGCGCACGGTCTGCAGCATGAAGACCTTGCCGCGCACCTTGAAGACCTCCCATTCGGGTCCGAAGGGGTACTCGAGCGTCATGCCCGGAAGCTCCTCCGCGCGCTCGGCCGCGTGGCGCTGCAGGTCGTCGCCGTCCATCCGCACTCTCCTCGTCGTCGGTCCTCCGCCAGCGTACGCATCCGCGCGGAGTCACAGACCGGTGTCGTCGGTCGTGACCGGAACGGACATCGCCCGTAACACCGCGACGCGTCCCGCGAAACGTCGGGCCGCCATCCTGGAGGCACCCCTCGAGATCCACGGAGTCGCCATGTCCTACGTGAAGCCCGCCGACCTCGTCACGCGCATGATCGATGCCGGCGAGTCGAAGATCCTCATGTCCACCCGTGACACGATCATCCGCGCGTTCATGGGCGGGGCCATCCTCGCCCTGGGCGCCGCGTTCGCCGTGACCGTGTCGACGAACACGGGTCAGCCGCTTCTGGGTGCCCTGCTTTTCCCGGCGGGATTCGTGCTGCTGTATCTGCTCGGGTTCGACCTCCTCACCGGCGTCTTCACGCTCGCGCCCCTGGCCTGGCTCGACAAGCGTCCTGGCGTCTCGGGCGGCGGCGTGCTGCGCAACTGGGGGCTCGTGTTCCTCGGCAACTTCCTCGGCGCGTTCACGGTCGCGGTGCTCATGGCGATCGTGTTCACCTACGGCTTCGCCGCCGAGCCGAACGCGATCGGCCAGGCCATCGGCGAGATCGGCCACGGCCGCACGGTCGGCTACGCGGAGTACGGCGCCTCGGGCATGCTGACGCTCTTCGTGCGCGGCGTCCTCTGCAACTGGATGGTGTCGACCGGCGTCGTCGCGGCGATGATGTCGGACAGCGTCGCGAGCAAGGTCATCGCGATGTGGCTGCCCATCATGCTCTTCTTCTACATGGGCTTCGAGCACTCGATCGTGAACATGTTCCTGTTCCCGTCGGGTCTGCTCCTCGGCGCCGACTTCACGCTCGTGGACTACCTCGTGTGGAACGAGATCCCCACCGTCGTCGGCAACCTCGTGGGCGGCCTCTCGTTCGTGGGTCTCACGATCTACGCCACGCACGGCCGGACCGCCCCGAAGCGCGTCGCGCTCGTGAAGCCGAACGGCAAGCGCTTCGCGGCCGCCCCGACCCGGGTGCCGGCCGAGCTCGCGGACCAGCTCTGAGACCGACGGGAGCCGGGACGCCTCGCGCGTCCCGGCTCCCGCATGTCCGGGCATCCTGTTCGGGTGTGCCGTTCGGGCTCGCTCCTTCGGGCGTACCGGGATTCGGATGGCTGGGGCTGGTGTGCGCGTGTCGGCCTCAGTGGGCGACGTGTGCCCCACGGGTCCGATTCCGGGGACGGTGGGCGGGGGAGCGTCGCGTCGTTCCGGTGTCCGGATTCGGATGGCTGGGGCTGGTGTGCGCGTGTCGGCCTCAGTGGGTGACGTGTGCCCCAGGGGTCCGATTCCGGGGACGGTGGGCACGGCCTGGTGCGGGGCGGCGGCTCAACCGCGCCCGCCGCCCGGGCCGCCCATCCCTCCGCCGCCCATCCCGCCGGCGAGGGCCTGGCCGGTCGTCGCGGTCGCGACGGAGGCGCCGTCGACCGAGATGTCATACGACGCACCCGATACGACGTCGGCGCTCGAGAACACCACGGCCCCGAAGTCCTTCTCGGCGGTCGTCGAGAACAGCACCGTGCCGTCCTCCGCGACGATCTCGACGGTCGACCCTGCAGCGCCCGACGCGGAAGCCGCGACCCAGGCCTGAGCCGATTCCGTCGCGGGGGAGCCGCTCATGCCGCCCGAGTCGAGCGCGAGCACCGTGCCTCCCGAGATCGTGAGCGAACCGTTCGTGTCGAGCGCGCCGTTGCCCGAGCTCGTCGGGCCGTAGACGACCGTCGTGCCGCCCGTGATCTCCATCGAGCCGTTCGAGTCGAGCCCGTCGCCGTCGGAGTCGATCGTGACCTCGCCGCCCGCGATGAGCACGAGCTCGCCGGAGTCCTGCATGCCGCCTCCTCCCATGCCGCCCTGCATCTCCTCACCCGACGCCGTGTCGGAGCTCGAGCCCGCCGATCCGTTGATGCCGTCGTCGGTCGCCGTGATGTCGATGACGCCGCCGCCGATCGCGATCGTGCCGGCCTCGATGCCCTCCTCCGCCGAGATCGCGATGTCTCCGCCCGTGATGACGATGTCGGTGTAGCCGTCGATCCCGTCGCTGCCTGCGGTGATGTCGAGCGTGCCGCCCTCGATCTCGACGTAGCCCTGGGTCTCGTCCGCATCCTGATCGGAGGCGAGTCCGTCGCCGCCGGCGTCCACGGTGATCCTGCCGTCGCGGACCGTCAGCGAGTCGTTGCCCTTCAGCCCGTCGTCGGCGGCGGTCACGGTGATCTGACCGGAGAGGATGACGAGGTCGTCCTTGCTCGCGATGCCGTCCTCCGCTTCCCCCTCGACGGTGAGCGCTCCTGTGCCGGAGATCGTCAGATCCGTGTCGGCCCAGATCGCGGCGTTCGCGCCGGCATCGGCGGAATACGCGCCCGTCGACGCGACGGCGTTGGTCGAGCCCTCGGCGAGGAAGAGCGCGACGTCGTCGGCAGTCGTCACCTGGATGGCCGGGGCGCCGGCTGCCGCGATCGTCGCGCCGTCGAGGATGAGCACGACCTGCGCGTCGTCGGGCGCGGCCACGACGATCGATCCCGTGTAGTCGCCCGACAGACGGTACACGCCGGCCTCCGAGATGGTCACCGTGCCGTCCGCGACCGTCACGCCCGGGGCATCCGTCGTGGCTTCGGTTCCCGACAGGGCGATGTCGACGGCGTCGTCGGCCGACCACTCGTCGTCGTTCACGACGGTCTGGTCGGCGTTGGCGTCGCTCACCGCGGTGACGCTCGCGACCTCGGCGGTTGAGGCCGAGCTCGCCGTGGACGACGAAGCGGACGAGGAGTCCGACGTGGAGCCGGCTGCGGTGTCGGTGGCCGCGCTCGCGATGGCGGAGCAGCCGGTGACGGCCGCGACGGCGAGGGCGAAGGCGAGGCCGAGGCCCACACGCGCGGTGCGGGCGGAGCGGCGGGGTTCGGTGTTCATGAGGGCTCCTGTCGGGTCAGGCGGCGGGTGCGAAGTGGGTGCGGAGCACGCGGCTCCACTTGTTGGAGGGCAGATCGGGGTGCAGGGCGGCAAGGCCCGTGGCGAACTTGCTGATGCCGACCGGGCGGACACCTCCGCGCCAGAGCAGCCGGTCGAGTGACGACGCGCGAGCGGCGGACTTCGTCTCGACGATCACGAGGTCGGGGCGGTGCATCCGTCCGCCCCAGGCATCGGCCCACGCGAGCTCGGTGTCGATCGTCGCGCGGGCGCCCTCGGGCAGGAGCAGCGTCGTGCGCCGATAGGCCGTGTGCAGCGTCGGCGTGAGCGCGTCGGCGATGCCCGCGTCGAGACCGAGCGACGCGACGGCCTCGGCGGCGTAGCCGCGGCCCTCCTCGGTGAGGCGGTCGACCGCGTCGGCGGGGTGCGCGATCCGCTCCTTCACGGTCGTGCCGCGGCTGCCACGCGTCTTCATCTCGAGGAAGGCCGCGTCGGTGTCGACGTAGTGCCGCGCACGCAGCTTGAAGCGGCGCCGCCGGCCGAGCGCGGCGAGGCGGTAGCTCAGGAGATCGGGGGTGTCGAAGTACATCGTGCCGTACTGCGACGCGCGGTCGCCGTCGATCTCCAGGACCCGGGTGCGTCGATCGACCTGATCGAGGATCCGGACGGCGTCGTCGGCCGTCATGAGGTACTTGCGGTCGACGCGGGTGAGCAGCTCGGCCTCCTCGACGAGCTCGTCGAGGGACAGCGGGGTGAAGCGGCCCGCGAACCGCTCCGAGAGGCTCACGCGGCCACCTCCTCGCGGACGGCGGAGATGCGGATGGCCGCGGCCGGGCGCACGCGATAGCGCACGTCCACGAGCGTGGTGTCGTTGACGAAGTCGATGTGCTGGACGGAGAACGCCCGCACCTCGCCCCCGAGCCGCTCCTCGAGGGCGCACCGCAGCTGGTCGTCGTCGCCGATGGCCTCGTCGAGCTCGACCGTGCGGTGCCGGTAGGAGGCGAACAGAGCGGGGTGGTCGACGACGGCGAGTGCGAGCACGACGACCGCGACGAGCACGGTCGGGAGCACGTCGAACGTCGGCGCGAGGCCCGTCAGCAGCCCGATGGCGAGCGCCGCGAAGTAGTAGGCGACCTCGCGCTGAGAGATCTCGCTCGAGCGGAGGCGGATGATCGACAGGACGCCGAACAGACCCAGCCCCAGGCCGACGGCCACCTCGGCCGAAGCGAGCACATTCGAGACCGCGAAGACGCCGATGTTGACGCCGAAGAATGCGACGACGAGGTCGCGCCGCCGGTGGCGGTGGAAGTAGACGGCGACCGTGAGCAGCGTGATGGCGGCCAGGTCGACGGCGAGCATCGTGAGATCGGGCATGTCGTTCACCTTTCGTTCACTTCAGTGAAGCGGCGCGGTCTATGGGCCTCCTATGCCCCGATCAAGCGAGGACCAGGGGTTTCACCGGCGCTCGGTCGGCTGCGCGCGCGTGCGCGAACACCCACGCGCGCTGCACCAGGAACCCGGCCAGCCAGAGCGCGGCCTCGGTGACGACCTTGGCGATGACGAGGCCCACGCCGAGCGCGTCGAGGATGGTCATGAGGGTCACGTTCGCGACGAGCACGACCGCCGCGAGGGCGGCGTAGCGCGCGAGCTCGACGCGCAGGGGTGCGCGCTGTCGACGGCGTCCGAAGACCCAGATGCGGTTCACGGCGAAGTTCAGGCCCGCGCTCACGACGCGGGCGCCCGCGATCGATCCCTGCAGCCATCCGCTCGCGAGGAGGAGCAGCCAGAGCAGGAGCGCGTCGACCGCTGCCGCGAGCACCGACGACGCGAGGAACGCGGCCAGCGGAGCCACGACGCGCAGCGAGTCGCGCAGCGGGCGGAAATGCGAGCTGCGGTTCTCGTCGAGGTAGACCGTCCGGATGGGCGTCTGCAGGATCCGGAAGCCGGCACGCGCCGAGCGGAGGAGCATGATCGCCTCGTACTCGAAGCGGTCGCCCGGCAGGCGCGACGCCCACGGGAGCGCGGCGGCAGGCAGCCCCCGCAGCCCCGTCTGCGTGTCGACGACCCGGACGCCCGTGGCGACCGCGAACATCCGCGCAGACACCGCGTTGCCGAAACGGCTGCGCAGCGGCACGTCGTCGCCCCGGAAGTCGCGCACGCCGAGCACGATCGCGTCAGGGCTCCCCTCCACCTCACGCGCGACCCGCACGATGTCGTCGGGGGCATGCTGCCCGTCCGCGTCCGCGGTGACGACGGGAGCGTCGGGGTGCGCCGTGCGTGCGTGCCGGAAGAGCGTGCGCAGCGCGGCCCCCTTGCCGCGGTTCGCGCCGTGGCTCAGCACCTCGACGCCTGCGGCCTCGAGCGAGGCGAAGACGGGCGCCGACGCCACGCCGCTGCCGTCGTCCACGACGACGATGTCGAGCGAGGGATCGCGCTCGTGCAGGGCCGTGGCGAGGTCGACGAGCCGGTGGTCCGGCTCGTAGGCCGGGATCGCGACGACGGTCACCCCGCGCCGCCGATGTAGAGGATGTCGCTCGTCGCCCGCTCGCCGCCGTTGGAAGGCCGGTTGACGACCTCGCCATCGAACCACATCTCGCTCGAGCCGCCGCCGTCGAGGTTGTACGCGGTCTGCACGCCGAGGCCCTGCATGATCTCGGCGAGCTCGGGCAGGGTCGCGCCGCGGCTGTACCCCTCCTCGCGTCCGTCGACGACGACGAAGAGGAGGTGCGTCGCATCGATCACGCCGATCGCGGTGCGCGGCTGCTCGCCCTGGATCGAGTGGTTGCCGAAGTTCGTGTCGACCTCCACCTCGTCGACGCCTTCGACGACGGCGCCGTCGCGCACGAGCGCCGGGCCGAAGGAGAGCGTCGTCCAGACGCCTGCGTCGACGAGGGCCTGCGCCGTGGTCGCGGTCTCGTCGTAGATCTCGGCGCGCCCGTCGGCGTAGAGGGCGAGGCCCTCGCGCGCCCCCGCATCGCGGTAGGCGACCCCGTTGCGCACCTGGATGCCCGTGTCGCGGAAGCCGTAGTAGTCGCCGTTGACGGCGAACCGGGCGCCGTGCGCCTCGGCCATCTCCGACACGAGCTGCGTCACGTTCTCGCCGAACTGGTCGTGCGCGAACGCCGTGCGGAGGTCGGTCGGGTCGCCCAGCGTCACGTGCGCGACGAAGAAGGTGAGGGTGTCGGCGCCCGTGCCCGTCGTGACGGTCTCGATCGAGACGGTGCTCGCACTCGAGGTCGAAGCCGTCTCGGAGACCGCGGTGCCGGACGCCTCCTCGGCCGCCGCGACGCTCGCGACCTCGACATGCGGGACGAGGAATCGGTCGGCCGCCCACCAGGCGGCCGTGCCGGCGCCGGCGACAGCCGTCGCCCCGCCGATGAGAAAAGCTCTGCGTGAGAGGATCCGTCGTTCGCTCATGGCCCGATGCTCGAGCGCGCGGCTATGCGGTCGCTATGGCACCGGGATGACGGGGCTCCGGCTTCCTCTGGAGACGCCGGGAGAGACGACGAAGGCCGCCCCGCGGAGCGGGACGGCCTTCGATCGTCTGCGGCTCCTTACTCGCTGCCGCGGAGGATGGCGATGATGCGCAGGATCTCGACGTACAGCCAGACGACCGTGACCATGATGCCGAAGGCGGCCTGCCAGCCGAACTTGCGCGGGGCGCCGTTGCGGACGCCCTGCTGCACCATGTCGAAGTCGAGCACGAGCGAGTACGCCGCCATGATGACGACGAGCACGCCGATCGCGACACCGAGCCATCCCGACCGGAGACCCCAGCCGTCCACGATCCCCGTGAACGAGAGCACGAGGTTGAGGAGCGAGAAGACGAGGTACCCGATCATCGCGATCATGAAGATCTTGGTCGCACGGGCCGAGGCGCGGATCTTGCCGCTGGCGAAGAGGGCGAGCGTCACGCCGATGACCGAGACGGTCGCCAGCGTGGCCTGCATGATGATGCCGGGCCAGATGAGCTCGAAGTAGGCGGAGATGCCGCCGACGAAGAGCCCCTCGAACGCCGCGTAGGCGAAGATCAGCGGAACGCTCGGCGTCTTCTTGAACGCGTTCACGAGGCCGAGGATGCCGCCGCCGATCATGCCGATGATCCACGGCATCATCGACGCGTTGGCGAGGTTGTTGGTCGCGATCGCCGGCGCGAAGGTCCAGAAGTAGCCGATCGTCGCGAGCACGAGCATGACCGCGAAGAGGCCCACGGTCTTCCAGATCGTGTCCTCGACCGTCATGCGGCCGGTCTCGCGCGCGCCGGCCGGCGGCGCGGCGAGCATGCCCTCCATCTTGGCGTTCGCCGCGGCGTCGACGCCCATGTGGGCGAACTGCCCGGCCTGGACGCCGGCGGGCGGCGGGGTGGTGGGCGTTCCGTACTGCGCGGCCTGCGGGCCACCGGGGTAGCTCTGAACCGCGCGCGGATCGGGGGAGAAGACGGGATTGTTGAAACCGGGGCTGGCCATGATGCGGTCACTCCTATGGTCTGCTGACGGCGCGGTCTCATCGTCGAGCTTCGCGGAAGCCCCACGATGATGCTGTCCCTCCAGAGTAGTCACGCGATGCTATGGGAGGGCTGTGATTCGGAAAGCGTTCACGCGCGGCGAAATCCCGGTTCCCACGCGCTGGCTAGCCTTCTCGTATGCCCCGTCGCCATCCGCTCGTCATCGGCCACCGCGGAGCACCGGGGTATCGGCCCGAGCACTCGCGCTCGTCCTACGCCCTCGCCTTCGCGATGGGCGTCGACGCCGTCGAGCCCGATGTCGTCGCCACGCGCGACGGCGTGCTCGTGGTCCGGCACGAGAACGAGATCTCCGGCACGACCGATGTCGCCGACCATCCCGAGTTCGCCGATCGTCGGACGGTGAAGGCCGTCGACGGCGAGCGGCTCGACGGCTGGTTCACGGAGGACTTCACGTGGGACGAGCTCGCGACGCTGCGCACGCGCGAGCGGATCCCCGACCTGCGGCCCGCGAGCGCGACGTTCGATGGGGCCGAGCCCATCCTGCGGCTGGACGAGCTGCTCGAGCTCGTCCGCGCGGCGTCCGCCGAGTACGGGCGCGAGATCGGCGTCGTGCTCGAGATCAAGCACGCGACGTACTTCGAGCGGCTCGGCCTCGATCTCGTGCCCCTCATCGAGCGCGACCTCGCCACCGCGGGCTGGCTGGACGGGTCGCTCCCTCTCATCGTCGAGGCGTTCGAGGAGACGGTGCTGCGGCGGCTGCGTGCGCGCGGCGTGCCCGGGACCTACATCCACCTGCTCGAAGCCCGGGGGACGGCCTTCGACCTCCTCGTGCGCGATGGCGATGCGGCGCGAAGCTACGCGCAGACCGCGACGCCGGCCGGTCTCGACGAGCTCGTCGGCGTGGTCGACGGCATCAGCGTCGACAAGCGCATAATCCTCCGCCCCGACGGCGCGGGGCGCGCGACCGGGCCGGGTCGGCTCGTCGCCGACGCGCACGACCGCGGGCTGCAGGTGTTCACCTGGACCTGCCGCCCCGAGAACGCCTTCCTCGTTCCGGAGTTCCGCGGCGCGGGCGGGCGCGCGGCGTTCGGCGACTACGCGGCCGAGTGGGAGCTCGTGCGCGCGAGCGGAGTGGACGGCGTGTTCGTCGACCATCCCGATCTGGGGGCGGACGTGTTCCGCGCCCCCGTCGTCAGCTGACGGAGGAGCTCATGTCGGCCCGGAAGATCCGACCGAGGCACCGCTCTGCGGTGCGGGCGTCGGACGCCTGGATGGCCGTGGCGACCTCGCGCGCGCGTGCCGCGATGAACTCCGGAGGGTTCAGCAGCGGATGGCCGCCCCGCGTGCTGCGCATGAGCTCACCCCATGCGCGGTCGAAGGACACGCGCAGGAACGGGTTGCCTGCGGCCTCGATGGTCGCATCGAAGGCCACCCGCGCGGCCCCGTAGAGCACCTCCGGCGTGTGCTGGCCCTCGTCGCACAGTGCGGCGAGCGCGCGGAACAGCTGCGCCAGGCGGACCCGCGCGGCGCTGTCGACGCGCGCGAGCGCGAGATGGAGGCCGATCCCGACCTCGATCCCCAGGCACTCCATCGCGATGTGGAAGCGGTCGGGGGCGTGCTCGGCGACACGGTAGAAGCGGCTGCGGGTCTCGCGGACGAGCCCCACGCGCTCCAGCTCGCGCAGCGCGACGCGCACGATCGCGCGCGGGATCCCGAGCTCGTCGGCGATCACCGCGTCGCGGATCCGTGCCCCCGGCGGCAGCGCTCCTGTCCTGATCGCCTCGCGCACGTGCTCCGACGTGCGCTTCATCTCCCCGGCGTGCTCGACGACACGCACCTGCCCCCTGTATCGCTGCATGGCAGACCCCCTTGGACACACGGTAGCGCCAGAGGCGCTTCGTGCAACAGGGTGTCGTGGGGTCAGTCGCGCGAGGTCGTGGCGTCGAACAGCTCGAGGATGCTCTGCTCGGCCCGCAGCGCGTCCGCGCTCTCGATCGCGTCGCGCAGCTCGTCGAAGAGCGCCGACACCGCGTCGTCCACGGCGATCGCGAAGCTGCCGCTGCGGATGTTGCGCTCGAGTGCGAACCGCGCGTCCATCGTGACGGAGCGGAAGACCGGGTTCTCCGTCTGGTCGACGAGGAACAGGAAGCACGCGAAGTAGCTCTCGCGCGCGCGGTCGCGATCGCCGGCGGCGAGTGCCGTTCGCAGGTCCTCGAGCAGCTCGAGGCTGCGCCTGCGCGCGGCGTCGTCCATCCGCTCCACGGCCATCCGCGCGGCCACGCCGGTCTGGTAGCGCGCGAACTCGATGCTCGCGGTCACCATCTCGGGCGTGATCTCGGTCACGCGCGTGAAGCGGCTCGCCGACATCTCGATGAGCCCCTCCCGCTCGAGGCGCTGCAGAGCCTCGCGGACCGGCATGCGCGAGACCCCCAGGCTCTCGGCGATGTCGAGGTCGCGGATGCGCTCTCCGGGCGCGAAGGAGCCGTCGACGATGGCCGCCGCGATCCTGTCGTACACGGCGTCGCCCAGTCGTGTCGGCGATAGGTCGAGTTTCCCAGTGAAATTCGGCATCGTAACCTCCCCAGTCGATGCGAACGGATGAACACTACTCCTCGCACCTGCGATATGTCGCTCTCACCAGCTGTGTTGTTCCTCCGGAATACGGGTACATCTGCCCTTGTCAGGGGCCCGCCCTACACTCGAAGGGACATGACAGACGCGCTCTTCCCCCTCTCCGCCGCCGCCGACGACGATCTGCTGAAGGGGCTCAATCCGCCGCAGCGCGAGGCCGTCGAGTACCGCGGCCCCGCTCTGCTCATCGTGGCGGGTGCCGGGTCGGGCAAGACGCGGGTCCTCACGCACCGCATCGCCTCGCTCCTGCGCAGTCGGGAGGCATGGCCGAGCCAGATCCTCGCGATCACCTTCACGAACAAGGCCGCGGGCGAGATGCGCGAGCGCGTCGAGCAGATCGTGGGCGACAGCGCGCGCGGCATGTGGATCTCGACGTTCCACTCGGCGTGCGTGCGCATCCTGCGCCGCGAGGCCGAGCAGTTCGGCTTCACGAAGGCGTTCACGATCTACGACTCCGGCGACTCGCGCGCGCTCCTCAAGCGCCTCGTGCGCGAGCGCGAGGCCGACGCGCTCGGGCTCACCCCGGCCGGCGTGCAGTCGCGCATCTCCAAGCTCAAGAACGAGCTCGCCGACGCCGAGTCGTACGCGCGCGACGCCAACATGAACGACCCCGCCGAGCGGAAGTTCGTCGAGATCTTCGGCGACTACCAGCGCGAGCTGCAGAAGGCGAACGCCTTCGACTTCGACGACCTCATCGCGCAGACCGTCTTCCTCTTCCGTGCGTTCCCGCACGTCGCTGACGTCTACCGCAAGCGGTTCCGCCACATCCTCGTCGACGAGTACCAGGACACGAACCACGCGCAGTACCAGCTCATCCGCGAGCTGACGCGGCCCGTGCAGGCGGAAGCGGCCGGCGGCATGCTGTTCGAGGACGAGCCGGCGGCCTCCCTCACGGTCGTCGGCGACTCGGACCAGTCGATCTACGCGTTCCGCGGGGCGGACATCCGCAACATCACCGAGTTCGAGCGCGACTTCCCCGGCGCGAAGGTCGTCCTCCTCGAGCAGAACTACCGGTCGAGCCAGAACATCCTCGACGCGGCGAATGCGGTGATCCGCAACAACTTCGACCGCAAGGACAAGCGCCTCTGGAGCGACCAGGGCGAGGGCGAGAAGATCGTCGGCTTCACGGGCTACTCGCAGCACGACGAGGCGCAGTTCGTCGCCGACGAGATCGAGAAGCTGCGGCGCTCGGGCATCGACTATCAGCAGATGGCCGTGTTCTACCGCACGAACTCGCAGTCCCGTGCACTCGAGGAGATCTTCATCCGCGCCGCGGTGCCCTACAAGATCATGGGCGGCACGAAGTTCTACGACCGCGCCGAGATCAAGGACGCCCTGGCCTATCTCGTCGCCGTGGCGAACCCCGCCGACGAGATGGCCGTGCGGCGCATCCTGAACAAGCCCAAGCGCGGCATCGGCGACGTCACCGAGACGACGATCGCGCGATTCGCGGCCGACAACGGCCTGTCGTTCCGCGACGCGCTCGCGCACCCCGCGGAGATGGGGCTCGGCCCCAAGCTGCAGAAGGCGATCGCCCAGCTCGACGAGGTGCTCCGCGAGGCGAGCGGGATCCTCTTCCCCGCCTCGGGGGAGCAGGCGCCGCCATCCGCGGTCACGGAGGGCCTGCAGGTGCTCCTCAACAAGAGCGGCTACCTCGACACGCTGCGCATGAGCCGCGATCCGCAGGACGAGGCGCGCGTCGAGAACCTCGACGAGCTCGTCGCGGTCACGCGCGAGTTCGCGCGGAACAACCCCGAGGGCACGATCGTCGACTTCCTCACCGAGGTCGCGCTCGTCGCCGACACCGACGACCTCGACGACGAGTCGGGTGCCGTCTCGCTCATGACGCTGCACACGGCGAAGGGGCTCGAGTTCGACGCCGTGTTCGTCACGGGCGTCGAGGAGGACCTCATCCCGCACCGCATCTCGGCGGGCGAGCCGGGCGGCCCGCAGGAGGAGCGGCGCCTGTTCTACGTCGGGATCACGCGGGCCCGCAAGCGCCTCTACCTGTCGCTCGCGATGACCCGCGCGCAGTTCGGCGAGGTCACCGTCGCGATGCCGAGCCGGTTCCTGCAGGAGATCCCGGCGGCCCTCATCGACTGGAAGCAGTCTCCCGGCGACGTGAACTCCCGTGGCGGAACCCAGTCGCGCGCCCTCAACGCGCGCCGACCCGGCGGATCGAGCGACCGCTGGGGTGTGAAGCCGCTGCCGGCCGGCGGGGGCCTCAAGCCGAAGTCGACCGCGATGGACCGCTTCCCCGGGCTCGTCACGAACAAGGTGCGCGACAACGGAGACCTCGAGCTCGCCGCGGGCGACCGCATCCGCCACGACGACTTCGGCGAGGGGACCGTCGACGCGATCACGGGGGAGGGCGCCAAGCGCATCGCGCACGTGCGCTTCGACGAGGCCGGAGCCAAGAAGCTCCTCATCAAGGTCGCGCCGATCGCCAAGCTCTAGCCCGCGCTCGGCTCCGCGCCGCCGTCGACGATCGCCATCCCGCGGCCCCGCAGGCGGCGCCGCTCGCCCTCGAGGAAGCCGACGAGGCGCTCGCGTGTGCCGCGCGCGTGCGCTGCGACGAGCGCCGTCGCCGTCTCGGCCTCGCGCGCGAGGATCGCATCGAGGATGGCCGCATGCTCGTCGCGCGCGTGGGCACGCGCCTGCGGCGTGCGCACCTCGAGCCATCGCGTGCGGCTCAGACGCGTCATCACGTCGGCCAGCGCGTCGGCGAAGAACGCGTTGCCCGACAGGCGCGCGAGGGCGACGTGGAAGTCGCCGCCGTCGCGGACGCCCGCCTCCTCGTCGTCGTGCTCGGGTTCCTCGGCGAGCGCGCGGAGCGCCGCGAGGTCGTCGTCCGACGCCCGGTCGACGACGAGGGCGACGGCCCCGGTCTCCACGGCCTCGCGGAACTCCATGGCCGCGCGCACCTCGCTGAGGTCGATCGGCGCGACCCGCCACCCGCGACCATCCCGTCGCGTGAGCCCCTCGCCCTCGAGGCGGAGGAGGGCGGCGCGGATCGGCGTGCGCGATGCGCCGGTCAGCGGCTCCAGCCCGCGCTCGCTGAGGGACTCGCCGGGGAGCAGATCGAACGACAGGATGGCCGCGCGCAGGGTCGCATAGGGGGCGCGGTCGTCGGTGTGCGGCATGGCATCCTCCAGTGGTATACCAGTACGGTACACCGAGGAGGAGCCATGACCGACATCATCACCCGCGCACCTGTCAAGGCCTGGCGGATGCTCGTGCTCGGCGTGCTCGCGCAGGCGGCCGGGACCATGCTCGTCAGCACGCCCGCGTACCTCATCCCGCTGCTGCACCTCGAGCGCGGCATGTCGCTGGCCGAGGCCGGCGCGCTCGCCGCCGCGCCCACCCTCGGCATGGTGACGACGCTCGTGCTGTGGGGGCACCTCGCAGATCGCCACGGCGAGCGGTGGGTCATCGCCGGCGGGCTCGCCCTGACGGCGGTCTTCGCGCTCGCGGCTTCGGCCGTCTCCGACGTCCTCGGCTTCGGGGCCCTGCTCCTCCTCGGCGGGGCCGCCTCGGCGAGCGTGAACTCGGCGAGTGGACGGATCGTCGTCGGCTGGTTCCCGCGCCGCCGCCGGGGCACCGCCATGGGCATCCGCCAGATGTCGCAGCCGCTGGGCGTCGCGGTCGCCGCGCTCGTCGTGCCCGGGCTCGCCGACGTCGGCGGCATCGCGGCGCCGCTTCTCGTGTCGGCGGCCGCGACCGGCCTCCTCGCCGTGCTGTGCGCCCTGGGCGTCGAGAACCCGCCCCGGACCCCGGCCGTGCCAGGAGCGCCCGCGGGCGCGAACCCGTATCGCCGCAGCGGCTTCCTGGCCCGCGTGCACGCGGTGTCGCTGCTTCTCGTCTTCCCGCAGTTCCTCCTGTCGACGTTCGGGATGGTGTGGCTGATCGCGGGGCTCGGATGGGACGCCGCGGCGGCCGGCGCGCTCATCGCCGCGTCGCAGTTCGTCGGCGCGTTCGGGCGGATCGCGGTTGGCGCGCTGAGCGATCGGGTCGGCAGCCGCATGCGCGTCCTGCGCTGGGTCGCGGTGAGCGGCGTCGTCGTCATGGCCGCGCTCGCCCTCGTGGCGGCGCTCGAGGCGGGTGCCGCCGCGGCGGTCGTCCTCGTCATCGCCACGAGCGTCACGGTCGCCGACAACGGCCTCGCGTTCACCTCGGTCGCGGAGGCGGCCGGATCGGCGTGGTCGGGGAAGGCGCTCGGCATCCAGAACACGGGGCAGTTCGTCGCGGCATCCGCCGTCGGCCCCGCGATGGGCGCGCTCATCACGGCCGTCGGCTTCCCGCTCGCCTTCGCGCTCACGGCGCTCGTGCCGCTCGCGGCCTATCCGCTCATCCCGCGGCACGACGAGCACGCCGCCTGAGCAACGAGGATGCGCCGCGAGTGCGGATGCGCCACGCAACCTGGGCAGGGGGTGCGAAGCGGCCGGAGGGCCCGTCGGCGACCCGTAGGCTGGGCGCATGGGCCTGTTCTCGAGGAAGAAGAAGACCGACCCCGCGACGGAGGAGGCCGCTTCGACCCCGGTCGAAGGCGAGGGGGCCGCTGCGGCGGCCGACGCTCCCGCCGAGCCGGAGGCTCCCACCGAGCAGACACCCGAGGTCGGCATCTCGTTCTCCGCGTTCCGCGGCGTGGGAGCGCCCTCGGGGCCCGAGATCGCCCCGCCGTCCGACGAGCCCGCGCCCGCCCCGGCCGCGTCGTCTGCGCCCGCTCAGCCCGGGCCATCCATCACGCGCCGCCCGGCGCCCGAGCCGACCCCGCCCGCGCGCCCCGAGCTGCCCAAGGCGCCCGCCGCTCCGCCCACCCAGCTCGAGACCGTGCCGGGCCTGCGCGACAACGCTCTGCTGCGCGACGCGCTCGCGGCGCTCCCAGAGAAGCCGACCGGCCCGCAGGTCATGGGCGTGCTGCGGCAGATGCTGCAGGGCCACGTCTTCCTGCGTGTGAAGGGCGATGCGCGCCAGCAGATCGCGGAGGGGAAGCCCGTCACCTTCGGCATCGCGCGCGTGGGCGACCAGAACTTCATGGTCGCGTTCAGCTCGGGCAAGGCCCTGCGCGATGCCGTCCAGAGCGATGGCGACACGGAGACGTCGGCGGTCGCGCAGCCCGTCGCGGCGCTGCTCACGCAGCTGCTCAAGGGCGACTTCGGCGGCATCATCATCGACAACAACTCCGCACCGCACCGCGTCGTGCTGCCGCGCGACATCATCGAGCAGGCGATGAACCAGGCCGACCCGGAGTTCCGCCTCAAGGCGCTGCTCACGGCGCCGCGCGAGGCCGACACCCCGCACAAGGTCGCCGCGCTGCTCGCGGAGGCCCCGCCGCTCTGGGTCGCGGTCGGCTCGCTCGCGGAGGACCAGACGAAGATGGGGATCGCCGAGGCGCGCCTGGCCGACGGCACGCGCCTCGTGCAGCTGCACTCGCACCCCCTCGAGGTCGTCGCGCAGGGCCGCGGCGAGAAGGCGCTCCCGATCAAGGTCGTCAAGCTCGCGAAGATGCTCCGCGACCACGAGGAGCTCGGCGGCGTGCTCATCGACCCGGCGGGGCCGCTCATCACGCTCACGCGCGACGAGCTCGCCCCGGTGCTCGCCCTCGAGGAGGAGTAGGGGCGGGCTCAGTACTCCGCGCGCGCCGCGAACGTCTCGAGCAGGCGCTGCAGCGAGTCCAGGCGCGGCGCGGGCAGCCGGCGCTCCGCGACCGCCTCATTGAGCGCGCAGTCCGGCGCGTCGGGCAGGTGCGTGCACCCGCGCGGGCACTCCTCGGCGACCGCGTCGAGATCGGGGTACGCCCGGAGGATGTTCGCGGGGTCGACATGGCCGAGCCCGAACGAGCGCACGCCCGGGGTGTCGATCACCCATCCCTTGCCCCGTCGGCCCTCGTATCGCAGCGACACCGTGGAGGACGACGTGTGCCGGCCGCGGCCGGTCACCTCGTTCACATGCCCCGTCGCGCGGCCGGCGCCGGGCACGAGGGCGTTCACGAGCGTCGACTTGCCGACGCCGGAGTGCCCGACGAAGACCGTCGAATGGCCCACGAGCGCCGCTCCGATCTCGGCGACCGGCGTCTCGCCGCGCGCGCTGCGGAAGACGCGCAGGTCGGGAAGGCCCTCGAAGTGCGCGAGGAACCCCTCGGGGTCGGCGAGGTCGGTCTTCGTGACGACGAGGAGCGGCCGGATGCCGGCGTCGAGGGCCGCTACGAGGTAGCGGTCGACGAGGCGCGGGCGCGGCTCGGGATCGGCCGCGGCCACGACGACGAGCATCTGGTCGGCGTTCGCGACGACGACCCGCTCGACCTGGTCGGTGTCGTCGGCGCTGCGACGCAGGAGCGACGTGCGCTCCTCGATGCCGACGATGCGCCCCAGCGTGCCCTCACGGCCCGACGTGTCGCCCACGACGCGCGCGCGGTCGCCCGTGACGATCGGCGTGCGGCGCAGCTCGCGCGCGCGGGCGGCCGTCGCCTCGTGCTCGTCGGGGCCGTCCTCGTCGATGAGCAGGGTGTAGCGCCCGCGGTCGACGCCGAGCACCCGCGCGATGCGGGCGTCCTCGTGTGCGGGGCGCCGCTTCGTGCGCGGCCGGTTGGCCTTCGGGTTCGGCCGCACACGGACATCCGACTCGTCGAACTCGTCGTCGAGGTCGTCGGAGTCGCCGAGCCAGCTCACGCCGAGGTGCTCCTCGACCTCGTGCCGACGAGGCCCTCCCACAGCTGGGCGAACTCCGGCAGCGTCTTCGCCGTCGTGCCGATGTCGTCGACGACGACACCCGGGGTGCGCAGCCCGATGAGTGCGCCGGTGGTCGCGATGCGGTGGTCGTGGAACGCGCGCCACGTGCCCGCGCGGAGGGGCCGGGGGAACACGCGGATGCCGTCGGGAAGCTCCTCGGCCTCGCCGCCGACCGCGCGGAGGTTCTGGGCGAGCGCGGCCAGGCGATCGGTCTCGTGCCCGCGGATGTGCGCGATCCCGCGGAAGGTCGACGGTCCGTCCGCATACGCCGCGAGCCCGACGAGCGTCGGCGTGAGCTCGCTCACCGCCGAGAGGTCGAGGTCGACGCCGTGCAGGCCCTTGCCCGCGGAGACCGTGAGCGCGCCCGAGCGCCGCGTCACGCGCGCGCCCATGTGCGCGAGGATCTCGGTGAGGTGCGCTCCCGGCTGGGTCGAGTGCACGGGCCATCCGGTCACCGTCACGTGGCCGCCCGCGATCATGGCGGCCGCGAGGAACGGCGCGGCGTTCGACAGATCGGGCTCGATCGCGATGTCCTTGGCGCGCACGGGGCCGGCCGGCACGATCCACTCGCCGTGGCCCGAGCGCTCGACGAGCACGCCGCGCCGCGCGAGCGACTCGATCGTCATGTCGATGTGCGGGACGCTGGGCAGGCGGGCGCCGACATGGCGCAGGCGCAGGCCGACGTCGAAGCGCGGGGCGGCGAGCAGGAGGCCCGAGACGAACTGGCTCGACGCCGAGGCGTCGATGTCGATCTCCCCGCCGCGCAGATGGCCGTGTCCGTGCACGCGGAACGGGAGCGACCAGCGCCCCTCGTCGTCGATGTCGACGCCGAGGTCGCGCAGCGCCTTGATCATCTCGCCCATCGGACGGTGCAGCGCGCTCTCGTGAGCGGTCACGAGCACGTCGCCGTCGGCGAGGCCCGCGAGCGGGGCGACGAACCGCATCACCGTGCCGGCCTGGCCCGAGTCGACCGTGCCGCCGCCGCGCAGGGGAGCGGCAGGGGTCACGTGCAGGTCGGGCCCGAACGGGCTGTCGCCCTCGACCTCCTCGATCCCGACACCCAGCTGGGTGAGCGCCTCGATCATCCGGCGGGAGTCGTCCGAGTGCAGCGGCCGGTGCAGGGTGCTCGGCCCGTCTGCGATGGCCGCGAGCACGAGCTCGCGGTTCGTGAGCGACTTCGACCCGGGCACGGCCAGGGTCGCGTCCAGCGCACGCTCGGCGACGGGCGCCTCGTACGCGCCCTGCGGTCTGTTCACGGCGCCATGGCCGTCGGGGGAATACCCACGGGCAGTCATCGCGTTCCACCCTACTGAATGCACGAGAGGAGCCGGATGTTCGCCACCCTTGCGAATCCGCGTGAGGACGTCGACGCGGGGCCCTGCGGCGGCGCCGACGCGGCGCGCCTAGACTTGCCGATCATGAGCGACGCACAGCCCTCCCCGGCAGACGCGCGCGCGCAGTTCGAAGAGCAGGCGCTCCCCTTCATGGACCAGCTCTACGGCGCGGCGATGCGGATGACCCGGAACCCGCCGGATGCGGCGGACCTCGTCCAGGAGACGTTCGTCAAGGCGTTCGCGTCGTGGTCGTCGTTCACGCAGGGGACCAACCTCAAGGCGTGGCTGTACCGCATCCTCACGAACACCTACATCAACACGTACCGGAAGAAGCAGCGCGAGCCCTACCAGGGCACGATCGACGACCTCGAGGACTGGCAGCTCGGCGGCGCCGAGTCGACGACCGCGATGAGCAGCCGCTCGGCCGAGGCCGAGGCGATCGACCGCATGCCCGCCTCGGTCGTGAAGGACGCTCTGCAGTCCATCCCCGACGACTTCCGGATGGCGGTGTACCTCGCCGACGTCGAGGGCTTCGCCTACCAGGAGATCGCCGACATCATGAAGACCCCCATCGGCACCGTCATGAGCCGCCTGCACCGTGGCCGGCGGCTCCTGCGCGGGATGCTGACCGAGTATGCGGCCGAGCGCGGGATCTCGGCCGCCGAGACAGGAGCGAAGAAATGACCGACTGCGGCTGCGAGAAAGCACGGCGCGACCTCGAGGCGTACCTCCGAGGCGCGATCGAGCTGTGCCGGACCGAGCACTCCGACATCAAGGAGCACATCGACAGCTGCCCGAGCTGCCAGGGCGAGGTCCTCGTCGAGCGCACGCTCACCGAGGCCATCCAGCGCTCCTGCCGCGAGGAGGTCGCCCCCGAGGAGCTCCGCGACCACGTCCTCGCCCAGCTGCGCGCGGCGCAGGCGGCCCACACAGCGGTCTGAGACCGCCCCCTGAGACCGTGGCGTCGAGCACACAGTCTCGGGGTGGACAATAGACGTCGTGGAAGAGCTCTTCGTCCTCCTGCTGGTGGTCGTCACCGCCCTGGCATTCGACTTCACCAACGGGTTCCACGACACGGGCAACGCGATGGCCACGTCCATCGCGACCGGGGCTCTGAGACCGAAGGCGGCTGTCGCCCTGTCAGCCGTGCTCAACCTCGTCGGCGCGTTCCTCTCGATCGAGGTCGCGAAGACGGTCGGCGGAGACGTCGTGGACCTGAACCAGGCGCAGGGCGAGGAGCTGATGCTCATCGTCTTCTGCGGCCTCGTCGGCGCGATCATCTGGAATCTCGTGACCTGGCTCTTCGGCCTCCCGTCGTCGTCGAGCCACGCGCTCTTCGGCGGGCTCGTCGGCTCGGCGTTCGTCTGGGGCATCGCGAACGGCGCGAACGGCGTCGTGTGGGCCGGCATCGTCGGCAAGGTGCTCATCCCCGCCGTGCTGTCGCCGCTCATCGCGGCCCTCATCGCAGGCGTCGGCACCGTGCTCGTCTACCGCATCACCGCCCGCGTGCCGGCGGAGAAGTCCGAGCGCGGCTTCCGCTGGGGCCAGCTCGGCTCGGCGTCGCTCGTCTCGCTCGCGCACGGCACCAACGACGCCCAGAAGACGATGGGCGTCATCTTCCTCGCGCTCATCGCATACGGGGCGGTGAACCCCGAGGACGACGTCCCGTTCTGGGTGAAGCTGACGTGCGCCCTCGCGATCGCGCTCGGAACCTACCTGGGCGGATGGCGCATCATCCGCACGCTCGGAAAGGGCCTCGTCGAGCTGTCGGCGCCGCAGGGGATGGCCGCGGAGACGTCGAGCGCGGCGATCATCCTCACCTCGAGCCACCTCGGCCTCCCGCTGTCGACGACGCACGTCGCGACCGGATCCATCCTCGGCACCGGTCTGGGGCGCAAGGGCGCCGAGGTCCGCTGGAAGCTCGCGGGGCGGATGGGCATCGCGTGGATCATCACGCTGCCGGCCGCGGCCGCTGTCGGCGGCGTGTGCTGGTGGATCGGCTCCGCGTTCCCCGGCCTCATCGGCGTCCTCATCGTCTTCGCCCTGCTCATCGGGCTGTCCGGCTACATGTACTGGCGCTCCACGCACAATGAGGTGTCGCACCACAACGTCAACGACGACTGGAAGGACGACGGCGTCACGGTCGACACGTCGAACGTGACGAGCGTCGTGAAGGTGGTGCGCTGATGCCCATCGACGTCTCCGCGATCCTCGGCTCCGTCGGCCAGGTGCTCGTCGCCGGGCTCCTGCTCGGCGCCGGCCTCCCCGCGCTGTTCGCGCTCGGGGTCCGCCTCCTCGCGACGGCCCCCGAACCCGGAGCCGGCGGCTTCTCGGGTGCCCGCGTCGGCGCGTGGGCGTGCTTCGGGCTCTGCATCGCCGCCGCCCTGTTCGGGATCGTCGTCATCGTCTTCGGGAAGCAGATGTTCGGGGCCTGAGGCCCTCGGCAGCCATCCCGCTGGGCCCGCGCGTTCACGCGCACGTCACCCCCGCGCATCCCTCCGGCCACCGACGCGCGCGTGTCGCGTCATCCCGCCTCCGTACGGTCGCGCCTGCGCGCACCCGAGCGCGCTTCCCTGCCGCACCTTCCGGAGGTCCCCATGTCACCACGCCCTGCCCTCGCCGCCCTCGGCCTTCTCGCCGCGACGTCGCTCGCGCTCGCGGGCTGCGCCCCCGCCGGCTCCGACAACGCCGCTGCGTCCGACGGCATCGATGCGGCGTCCGCGACGAGCGTCGAGGACTTCGGATCGTTCGAGGCGCTCGAGGAAGCCGCGAAGGCGGAGGGCGCGCTCAACGTGATCGCCCTGCCGCGCGACTGGGCGAACTACGGCGAGATCCTCGACCTGTTCGCCGAGCGCTACCCCGAGATCGCGATCGAGGAGCAGTCGCCCGACGTCTCGAGCGCCGAGGAGATCCAGGCCGCCGAGGCGAACGCCGGGCTCGACACCGCACCCGATGTGTTCGATCTCGGCCTCACCGTCGCTCTGCAGAACACTGACGCGTTCGCGCCGTACCGCGTGCAGACGTGGGACGACATCCCCGACGAGCTCAAGCACCCGGAGGGCCTCTTCGTCGGCGACTACGGCGGGTACATGTCTATCGGGTACGACGCGTCGTCGTTCGACGCGCCGACCTCGCTCGACGACCTGCTCGGCTCGGAGTTCGCCGGCTCCGTCGCGATCAACGGCGACCCCACTCAGGCCGGCGCGGCGTTCGCCGCCGTGGGCCTCGCGACGGTCCAGTCGGGCGGCACGCTCGACGACTTCCAGCCCGGCATCGACTTCTTCTCGGAGCTCAACGCGGCGGGCAACCTCCTCAAGGTCGATGTCACCTCCGCGACCGTGGCCTCGGGCGAGACCCCCGTCGTGTTCGACTGGGACTACCTGAACGCCGCGCACAGCGCCGAGAACCCCGACTGGAAGACGGTCGTCCTCGATGGCGTCGGCTACGCGGGGTACTACAACCAGGCGATCAACGCCGACGCGCCGCACCCGGCCGCCGCGCGCCTGTGGCAGGAGTTCCTCTACAGCGACGAGGTCCAGAACCTGTGGCTGAAGGGCGGCGCTCGCCCGGTCCGCGCCGAGGCCATGGCCGCGGCGGGAACGATCGACGAAGAGCTCTACGCCGCGCTGCCCGAGGCGCCCGAGGAGACGGTCGTGCCGACGGAGGAGCAGTCGGAGGCCGCGGGCACCCTCCTCGGCGAGACCTGGGCCGCGGCCGTCGAGTGACGACCGCAGTCCTCGCGGAGGGGGCGTCCACCGTCGCGTCGGCGCCCCCTCCGTCCGCCCCTCGACGCCGGCGGTTCGACCCGGCTGCGCTCGGCCTGGTCCCCTTCGCGGCGTACGTCCTCGTGTTCCTCCTCCTCCCGACGGCGATCGCCATCGGGACGGGCTTCCTCGACAGCGACGGAGCGCTCACCCTCGACAACATCGCCGGCCTGCTCGAGCCGACGATCCTGCGGACCTTCGGCAACTCGATCTGGCTGTCCGCCCTCACGGCGATCGTCGGCGCTGTCCTCGGTGCGCTGGCCTGCTACGCGATGCTCGGCCTGCCCGAGGGCGGGCGAACGCGCACGACGGTCGACGCCGCGGCGAGCGTGCTCGCGCAGTTCGGCGGCGTCATGCTCGCGTTCGCGTTCATCGCGACACTCGGCGCGCAGGGGCTCATCACCCGGCTCATCCTCGACCTCGCGGGTGTCGACATCCACGCGGGCGGCAACTGGCTGTACGCCCTGCCCGGCCTCGTCCCGACGTACCTCTTCTTCCAGGTGCCGCTCATGGTCATCACGTTCATGCCCGCGATGAACGCGCTGCAGCCGGCCTGGGCCGAGGCGAACCTCACCCTCGGGGGCACGCGCTTCGGCTTCTGGCGCTGGATCGGCATCCCGGTTCTGTCGCCGGCGTTCCTCGCGAGCCTGCTTCTGCTGTTCGCCAACGCCTTCTCCTCGTACGCGACGGCGGCCGCGCTCGCCAGCCAGGGAGCGCAGATCGTGCCCCTGCAGATCCGCGCGGCCCTCACGAGCGAGACGGTCCTCGGCCGCGAGAACCTCGCGGGCGCCCTCGCGCTCGGCATGATCGCCGTCGTGTCCGCCTGCATGTGGGGCTACTCCGCGATCCAGCGCCGAGCGGCGAGGTGGCGGCGATGAGCGCCCCGCCCTTCGCTCCGAGTGCCGCGGCGCGCTGGATCATCGGCGTCGTGCTCCTCGCCGTGTTCGCCATCCCGATCGCGTCGATGGTCGAGTACTCCCTGCGCGACGGCGAGGGCTACTCGCTCGTGCACTGGACCGCCCTCTTCGACCCGGAGAACGCGGGGACCTATCGTCCGATCTGGACCGGACTCGGCAACTCGCTCCTCCTCGCCGCGGTCACCGTCGTCATCGTGCTCGCGCTCGTCGCGCCCACCGTCGTGCTCGTGAACCTCCGCTTCCCCCGCCTGCGACGGCTCTTCGAGTTCGTCGTGCTGCTGCCGATCTCCATCCCTGCGATCGTCGTGGTGGTCGGACTCGCTCCGATCTACCAGAGCATCGGACGTGCGATCGGCACGGGGGTGTGGACGCTGGCGTTCGCCTACGGCATCACGGTCCTGCCGTTCGCCTACCGCGCGATCCAGGCCTCCATCGACGCGGTGGACCTCCGGACCCTGTCCGAGGCGTCGCGCACACTCGGCTCGGGCTGGGGGACCACCCTCCTCCGGGTGATCGCGCCCAACCTGCGGCCGGGGCTCCTCGCCGCGTCGCTCATCTCCGTCGCCGTCGTGCTCGGCGAGTACACGATCGCCTCGATCCTCGGCCGTCAGAACCTCCAGACCGCCCTCGTCGTGGTCGGCAAGCAGGACCCGTGGGCGCCGGTCATCCTCTCACTGCTGTCGCTCGTCTTCGCGTTCGCACTGCTCATCGTCATCGGGCGCGCGGGGCGCGCCCGCTCCGGAAGGACCTCTGCATGACCATCGACGCGATCGACACCGACGAGAACGCGCTGCTCGCGGCCCGAGGGCAGGGCGTCCCGGTCGCCTTCCAGGGCGTGGTGAAGGAGTTCGGGTCGACGCGCGTTCTCCACGGCGTCGACCTCGACATCCGCCCCGGCGAGTTCCTGTCCCTGCTCGGTCCATCCGGCTGCGGCAAGACGACGCTCCTGCGCATCCTGGCGGGGCTCGAGCAGGCGACGAGCGGCCTCGTCCGCATCGACGGTGCCGACGTGTCGACCGTCCCGACCAATCGGCGCGACCTCGGCATGGTGTTCCAGGCGTACTCGCTCTTCCCTCACCTCACGGTGCAGCAGAACGCGGCTTTCGGGCTCGAGCGGCGCCGCGTCGCTAAGGTCGAGGCCGCGAGGCGCGCGCTCGACGCGCTGCGGCTCGTGGGGCTCGAGCATCTCGCCGATCGGTATCCGCACCAGCTGTCGGGTGGCCAGCAGCAGCGCGTCGCCCTCGCGAGGGCCATCGTCACCGAGCCCCGCGTGCTGCTGCTGGACGAGCCGCTCTCGGCACTCGACGCGAAGGTGCGGGTGCAGCTGCGAGACGAGATCCGTGCCCTGCAGCTGAGGCTCGGCATCACGACGGTGTTCGTCACCCACGATCAGGAGGAGGCGCTCGCCGTATCCGACCGGATCGCGGTCATGGACGCGGGGCGCATCGAGCAGATCGGCACGCCGGAAGATCTCTATCTGCGCCCCGCGACGCCCGGCGTCGCCGCGTTCGTCGGGCTCTCGTCCATCGTCCCCGCCGTCGCCCGGAGCGGGTTCGTCGAGGTGCTGGGCACGAGGGCGCCCATCCTGGGCGACGCCGTGGACGGGTCGGTCGAGGCGTTCGTGCGCCCCGAGAACGTGCGCCTGGGCGGGAGCGTGCTCGGCACGGTCGTCGAATCGACCTTCCTCGGCAGCATGCGCCGCTCGGTCGTGCGGGTGGAGACGGCGGACGGCGCGCCGGCGCTCGTCCGCGTGCAGCACGCCGCGTCCGAGCGGCTCGAGGTGGGCGAGCGGGTGACGCTGTCGGTCGACGCCGTGCCCGTCGTCGTGCGCCCGCGCGGGGCCTGACCCTCTTCGGGCGACGCACCGCGGGCCATCCTGCGCCGCTCCGCGCCTGCCGCCGCGGGCGGCGGCTCGGAACCGGCGTCCGCGCCCGCACGTAGGCTGGTGCGGTGAGCCCCATCGACGCACGCACTGTTCCCGCCGACCCGACCTCTCACGCGCGCCTCGCCGCCGCCGGCCTCGACTACCGGCTCGTCGACGGGGCGGACCGCGACGCACTGGGCCGCACGCTCCAAGCTGTGTCGCGCGGATTCCTCGGCCCGGAGGTGAACGATGAGTCGCTCACCGAGCAGCACACCCAGCTCGCCGACCGCCGGTACACGGCGGTGTTCGACGCGTCGATCGCCGAGCCGGAGATCCCGGTCGCGACGGTCGATTCGTGGGTCACGCCGCTGACGATCCCCGGCGGCGAGCTCGACATGTGGGCGATCAGCGGTGTGACCGTGTCGCCGACCCACCGGCGGCGCGGCATCGCGCGGGCCATGCTCGAGGGCGAGGTGCGCGCCGCGGCCGAGGCCGGCCTCGCGATGGCGGGGCTGACCGTGACCGAGACCACCATCTACGGCCGGTACGGCTTCGGATCCGCGATCCCCATGAGCCGGTGGACGATCGACGTGCGCCGGGCGGGATGGTCCGGCGGCGAGCCCGACGGCCGCGTCGAGTTCGTGAGCCGCGAGCAGCTCGCGCGCGACCTCGGGGAGGTGCACGACCGTCAGCGCACGCTGCGCGCGGGCGAGATCGCCGGATGGCCGCGGCGCTGGCGGCAGCACGCTGGCCTGTCCTCCTCGGTGAAGGACGGCGACAGCGTCCGCGGCGTGCGGTATGTCGACGCCGACGGCGCCGTGCGGGGCGCGATGGCCTACCGGATCGCCGAGGGCGAGAGCGACTTCGCGCTCGCGCGCCTGGACATCCGCCATCTCGCGGCCGAGACCGACGACGCGACCGCCGCCCTCCTGCGCTTCGCCCTCCAGCACGATCTCGTGGCCGAGGTCCGCACCGACCTGCGGCCCGTCGACGACCCGCTCCGCTGGCTCGTGAGCGACGAGCGCGGCGCCGTGCAGACCATCCGCGACCACGGCTGGCTGCGCATCCTCGACGTGCCGCGCGCGCTCGAGGCGCGCACGTACTCCGCACCGGCGACGGCGACGCTCGAGGTGACCGACCCGCTCGACCTCACGACGGGCACGTGGCGCCTCGAGATCGGCGCGGATGGCCGTGCGCACGTGGCGCCGACGGACGCGGCGCCCGACCTCCGGCTCGGGATCGCGCAGCTGTCCTCGATCTTCCTCGGGGGCGTGCCCGCCCTCGGTCTCCTCGCGGCACGTCGCATGGCGGGCGACCGCGCGGTCGCGGCGGCGCTCGACGTCGCGTTCCGGCCCGCCCAGCCGCCGTCGCTCAGCATCTGGTACTGAGCTCGCGGCATCCGCACCGCACGACGAAGCGGCCGGCCATCCCGAGGGATGACCGGCCGCTTCATCGTGCGGATCAGGCCAGCGCGCGGCCCATCAGCTCGGCCTGCTCGACCGCGTGGATCTTCGAGGACCCGGTCGACGGCGCGGCGGCAGCCGGTCGCGAGACGACCGAGATCGTGCGGCCGAGACGGCCGGCGACCTCGAGCGAGATGAACGGCCACGCGCCCTGGTTCTCGGGCTCGTCCTGGACCCAGACGATCTCCGCGTTCGGGTACTCCGCGAGCACGGCCTGCAGCGCCTCGACGGGCGCCGGGTAGAACTGCTCGAGGCGCACGAGCGCGATCGACGGGTTGGGGTTCTTCTCGAGCTCGCCGCGGAGATCCCAGTGGATCTTGCCCGAGTGCAGGAGCACCTTCGTGACGCCCGCCTTGTCGATCGGACGGTCGTCGGCGAGAACCGGCTGGAAGCGGCCCTGCGTGAAGTCCTGGATCTCGCTCGTCGCCCCGCGCAGACGCAGCATGGCCTTCGGCGTGAAGACGATGAGCGGCTTGCGCGGCCGTGCGTACGCCTGGCGGCGGAGGAGGTGGAAGTACGACGCGGGCGTCGACGGACGCGCGACCGTCATGTTGTCCTGCGCGCACAGCTGCAGGAAGCGCTCGATGCGCGCCGACGAGTGGTCGGGGCCCTGGCCCTCGTACCCGTGGGGGAGGAGGAGAACGACACCCGACTCCTGGCCCCACTTCTGCTCGGCCGACGAGACGTACTCGTCGATCACCGACTGCGCGCCGTTGACGAAGTCGCCGAACTGCGCCTCCCAGAGAACGAGCGCCTCCTCGGCCTCCACCGAGTAGCCGTACTCGTACGCGAGCGCCGCGTACTCGCTGAGGAGCGAGTCGTACACCCAGAAGCGGCCCTGGCTCTCCGAGAGGTTGACGAGCGGCAGCCACTCCTGGCCGTTCACGCGGTCGTGGAACGCCGCGTGGCGCTGCACGAACGTGCCGCGACGCGAGTCCTGGCCCGCGAGGCGGACGTTCGTGCCCTCGAGCAGGAGCGATCCGAACGCGAGGAGCTCGCCGAACGCCCAGTCGATCTTGCCCTCGCGGCTCATCTGCACGCGCTTGTCGAGCAGCTGCTGCAGCTTCTGATGCACCGTGAAGCCCTCGGGCTTGTTCGCGTGCGCATCGCCGATCTGGTGGATCACCTCGACCGGGACGCCGGTGACGTCGGGCTCCCCGACGACCGGGTCCTGCTCGACCTCGGGCGTGACGACGGGGTTCGCCCCCGTCTCGACCGCGTGCGTCTCGGCGAACGCGACCTCGAGGCGGTTCTGGAAGTCGGCCTTCGCCTGCTCGTACTCCTCCTCGGTGATGTCGCCGCGGCCGACGAGGGCCTCGGTGTACAGGCGGCGCACGGAGCGCTTCGCCTCGATGAGGTCGGTCATGAGCGGCTGCGTCATCGACGGGTCGTCGCCCTCGTTGTGACCGCGGCGGCGGTAGCAGACGAGGTCGATGACGATGTCGCGGTGGAAGCGCTCGCGGTACTCGAAGGCGAGCTCCGCGGCGCGCACGACGGCCTCCGGGTCGTCGCCGTTCACGTGGAGGATCGGCGCCTGGATGGTCTTGGCCGCGTCGCTCGCGTAGTACGAGGTCCGCGAGTCCTGCGGCAGCGTGGTGAAGCCGACCTGGTTGTTCACGATGATGTGCACCGTGCCGCCGGTCCGGTAGCCGCGCAGCTGCGACATCTGCAGGGTCTCGACGACGACGCCCTGGCCCGCGAAGGCCGCGTCGCCGTGGATGAGGACGGGCAGCCACGAGAACGACGCGATCGGGCCGCGGTCCTGCTTGGCGCGCGCGATGCCCTCGAGCACGCCGTCGACGGTCTCGAGGTGCGACGGGTTCGCGGCGAGGAGCACCTCGAGCGAGGAGCCGCCGTCCGACGTGAAGGTGCCCTGGGTGCCGAGGTGGTACTTGACGTCGCCCGAGCCGCGCTTGTTGCCGGGCAGGGCGCCCTCGAACTCCTGGAAGACCTCGCCGTACGCCTTGCCGGCGATGTTCGTCAGCACGTTGAGGCGGCCGCGGTGCGGCATGCCGATCGCGGCGCCCTCGAGCCCGCCGTCGGCCGCGCCCTGCAGGATGCGGTCGAGGAGCGGGATGAGCGACTCGCCGCCCTCGAGCGAGAAGCGCTTCTGGCCGACGTACTTCGTCTGGAGGAAGGTCTCGAACGCCTCGGCCTCGTTGAGCTTGCGGAGAATGCGCAGCTGCTCGTCGTGGTCCGGCTTGACGTACTTGACCTCGAGCTTCCGCTGGAACCACTCGCGCTGCTCGTGGTCGGCGATGTGCATGTACTCGATGCCGACGGTGCGGCAGTACGTGTCGCGCAGCACGCCGAGCACGTCGCGCAGCTTCATCTGGCGCTTGCCGCCGAAGCCGTTCGTGACGAACTCGCGGTCGAGATCCCAGAACGACAGCCCGTGCGACTCGATGTCGAGGTCGTGGTGCTCGCGCTGGACGTACTCGAGCGGGTCGACGTCGGCCATGAGGTGCCCGCGCACGCGGTAGGAGTTGATGATCTCCTGCACGCGCGCGGTCTTGTCGATGCGCTCGGAGAGGTCGACGGCGACGTCGGGGTTCCAGTGGATCGGCGCGTACGGGATGCGCAGGGCCGCGAAGATCTCCTCGTAGAAGTCGCGCTCGCCGAGCAGCAGCTCGTGCACCTTCTTGAGGAACTCGCCCGACCCGGCGCCCTGGATGACCCGGTGGTCGTAGGTGCTCGTGAGGGTGATCGTCTTGCCGATCGCGAGCTCGTTGAGCGTCTTCGGGCTCGCGCCCTGGAACTCGGCCGGGTACTCCAGGGCGCCCGCGCCGATGATGCAGCCCTGGCCCTTCATGAGGCGGGGCACCGAGTGGACGGTGCCGATGCCGCCGGGGTTCGTGAGCGAGATCGTCGTGCCCGCGAAGTCGGCCGCGGTGAGCTTGTTCGCGCGAGCGCGCTTGACGAGGTCCTCGTAGGCGGCGAGGTACTCGTTGAAGGTCAGCGTGTCGGCCTTCTTGATGCTCGGCACCATGAGGGCGCGGGAGCCGTCGGGCTTGGGCAGGTCGATCGCGATGCCCAGGTTGATGTGCGCGGGGGCGACGACCGACGGCTTGCCGTCGATCTCGGCGTAGAAGACGTTCTGGCTCGGGAACTCCTTGAGCGCGCGGATGAGCGCCCACCCGATGAGGTGCGTGAAGCTCACCTTGCCGCCGCGTGCACGCGCCATGTGGTTGTTGATGACGATCCGGTTGTCGATCATCAGCTTCGCGGGGATGGTCCGCACGCTCGTCGCGGTCGGGACGGTCAGCGACTCGTCCATGTTCTTCGCGAGCGTCTTGGTCATGCCCTTGAGGACGGTGACCCTGTCCTCCTCGGCCTCGCGCTGGTCGTCGCCGTTCGCGGGCTTCGAGACGGGCTGGTCGGCCGGGATGGGCGCGGGCGCCGCGGGGCGCGCCGTCGTGCGCGCGACCGGCTGCTGCCCGACGACGGGGATCGGCGCCGTCGGCGGATGCGCGGGGCCGCCCGAGGGCGTCGCGGTCGGAGCAGCCGGAGCCGCGGGCGCGCCGGCGCCTGCGCCGTACGCCTCGAGGATCGGCCACCATTCCCTGTCGACCGCGTTGCGGTCGACCTTGAACTGCTCATAGAGCTCTTCGACGAGCCACTCGTTGGCACCGAACTCGTCTTCGCTCGAGGTACCGACGCCCGTCACACGGCTTGACACGGCAGGATCGCCCACTTTCGTCCCTGAATCGATGGCACGCATGCTCCGATGCGGAAAACCCCCGAACCGGACCTCCCGAGGCGGTCTCTTCGCACCGGGACGATGCGCGTGCGTTCAGGCATCCAGCCTAGCCCACTCGCCGCGCGGAACGCCCTGAGGCGACGCGCTCTGATGGCACGCACAGTCGCGCACCGCCGCGTTCCGACAGGGCGGCGCTACCGTGGGCGACATGGAATTCATCGGCGAGCCCCCGACGGTCGATCTCACCTACTCGGACGTCTTCCTCGCGCCGCGCAGATCGGCGGTCACGAGCCGCCTCCAGGTCGACCTCGCGCCGGGTGACGGCACGACCGCGACCATCCCGCTCGTGTCGAGCAACATGAACTCCGTGACGGGCCCGCGGCTCGCGGCGGCCCTCGCGCGCCGCGGCGGGCTCGGCGTGCTCCCGCAGGACATGCCCCTTCAGGCCCTCGATGCGGCCATCCGCTGGGTGAAGCGGCAGCCGGTGCACTGGGACACGCCGCTCATCCTCGCGCCGGAGACGACGGTCGAGGAGGCGCGTCGCGTGCTGCCGCCGCTCGAGGGGCACGGCATCGTCGTCGGTCGCGGCGAGGGAGCGGATGGCGAGCTCCCGCACGTGTCCGACATCCGCGGCATGCTGCCGGCGTCTCGGCTCGCTACCGCGCTTCCCGACGCCGCGCTCGGCGACCTCGTGCGCGGCCCCGTGCCGTCGATCGACGCCGACGACGTCACCGACGCGCGCCATGCGTTCGACCTGCTCGTGGACGCCGATGTCGAGATGATGACGGTCGTGCGCAAGGGCCGGCTCGTGGGCACCGCGACGCGCCGCAGCGCCCTCCGGTCGACGCTCTACCGCCCCGCGGTCGACGCCGGCGGCCGCCTCGTCGTCGCCGCGGCGATCGGCATCAACGGCGACGTCGAGGCGAAGGCCCGGGCGCTCGCGGCGGCGGGCGTCGACGTGCTCGTGGTCGACACCGCGCACGGGCATCAGGAGGGGATGCTGCGCGCGCTCGGCGTCGTCGCGGGTCTCGGCCTCGGCATCCCGGTCGTGGCCGGCAACATCGTCACGGCCGACGGCGTCCGCGACCTCGTGGCGGCCGGCGCGTCGATCCTCAAGGTCGGCGTGGGCCCCGGCGCGATGTGCACGACCCGAATGATGACCGCCGTCGGGCGGCCCCAGTTCTCGGCCGTGCTCGAGACGGCCGAGGCCGCGCGCGACCTCGGCGCGCACGTGTGGGCGGATGGCGGCGTCCGCTACCCGCGCGACGTCGCGCTCGCGCTCGCGGCGGGCGCCGCGAGCGTCATGATCGGCTCGTGGTTCGCCGGCACCATCGAGGCGCCGGGCTCGCTGCAGACGGACGCCGACGGCCGCATCTTCAAGGAGTCGTGGGGGATGGCCTCGACGAAGGCCGTGCAGGAGCGCTTCGGCCGACTCGACGCCTACGAGCGTGCACGCAAGGAGCTGTTCGCCGAGGGGATCTCGTCGTCGCGCATCTACCTCGACCCGCTCCGCCCGAGTGTCGAGGACCTCGTCGACATGATCACCTCGGGCGTGCGCTCGTCGTTCACGTATGCGGGCGCCGCGACCGTGGCGGAGTTCCACGACCGCGCCCGCGTCGGCCTGCAGTCCGCGGCGGGCTACGAGGAGGGGAAGGCGCTCCCCGTCAGCTGGTGACGGGGAGCGCCGGGGCGTCGCGTCAGCGCCGGCGGGAGCGCTCGGTCGCGTCGTGGACCTCGCCCACGAGCTCCTCGATGATGTCCTCGAGGAAGAGCACGGCTGTCGTCGTGCCCTCGGCGTCGCGCACCCGGGCCAGGTGGCGCCCGGCGCGGCGCATGATCGCCAGCGCGTCCTCGAGGTCGGTCGTCTCCTGAACCGGCACCATCGCGTGGATCCGCTTGGGCGGGATGGGGCGCGCGGCCTTCTCATCCGGGTCGTCGCCGTTCGCGGCGCGGAGGATGTCCTTGAGATGGACGTATCCGACCGGGTCGCCCGCATCGTCGACGATCACGTACCGCGAGTAGCCGTGCTTCGCCACCGCGCGCTCGACCTCGTCGGGCGTGACCTGCTCGGGAAGCGTCACGATCCGCGCGAGCGGCACCGCGACATCCTTCGCCTTCTTGTCGGTGAACTCCACCGCGGCCGCGACCGTGCCGGCGGTGTCGTCGAGGACGCCCTCGCGGCGCGACTGCGCGACGATCGTGGCGACCTCGTCGAGGGTGAAGGTCGATGCGGCCTCGTTCTTCGGCTCGACGCCGAAGAGGCGCAGCACCGCGTTCGCGAGCCAGTTCAGGGCCCAGATCACGGGATGGAAGACCTTCGACACCCACACGAGCGGCGGCGCGAGCAGGAGCACGGCGCGGTCGGGAACCGAGAACGCGATGTTCTTGGCGACCATCTCGCCGAACACGACGTGCAGGTAGGAGACGAACACGAGCGCGATCACGAACGCGATCGTGTCGACGGCCGCCTCGGCCATCCCGGTGAGCCCGAGCGGCACCGCGAGGAGGTGGTGCAGCGCCGGCTCCGAGACGTTCAGGATGAGCAGCGAGCAGATCGTGATGCCCAGCTGCGAGGTCGCGAGCATGAGCGTCGCGTGCTCCATCGCGAACAGCGCGGTGCGCGCCGCGCGCGAGCCCTTCTCGGCGAGCGGCTCGATCTGCGAGCGCCGCGCCGAGATGACGGCGAACTCGGCGCCGACGAAGAAGGCGTTCGCGAGCAGCAGCACCACGAGCCATGCTAGTCCGGCCCAGTCGCTCATCGCCGGCCCTCCTCGTCCTCAGCGCCCTCGGGGAGCGGGTCGGGGGTGAAGCGCACGCGGTCGACGCGGCGCCCGTCCATCCGCTCCACGGTGAGGGTGCCGTCGTCGACGCGCACGGCGTCTCCGACGACGGGCACGCGCTCGAGCACGCTCATGATGAATCCGCCGACCGTGTCGTACGCGTCGTCCTCCGGCACCTCGACGGCTGCGCGGTCGCGCAGCTCGTCGGGGCGGAGCTGACCGGGGAAGGTCACCGAGTCGCGGTGGCGCACGACCCCCGCGGGGCGGCGGTCGTGCTCGTCGGACACCTCGCCGACGATCTCCTCGACGAGGTCCTCGAGGGTCACGACGCCCGCCGTGCCGCCGTACTCGTCGACGACGACGGCCATCTGGTAGCCGCCGACCCGGAGCTCGGCGATGAGGGCGTCGAGGTGCACGGTCTCGGGAACGCGCAGCGGCTCGTTCGCGAGGGCGGCCGCCGGCACGTCGCCTCGCCGCTCGCGCGGAACGCTGACCGCGGCCTTGAGGTGCACGATGCCGACGATGTCGTCCATCGACTCGTCGTACACGGGGAACCGGCTGTGCCCGGTCTGCCGCGCGAGCTGGATCACCTCGTCGGCGGAGTCGCCGGCCGCGACCGCGTGGACGCGCGGCCGCGGCGTCATGACGTCGCCCGCGCTGAGTCGCGCGAACGTGAGGCTCCGGTCGAGCAGGGTCGCGGTGTCCTCCTCGAGGACGCCCGCGAGAGCGGAGCGCCGCACGAGGCTCGAGAGCTCCTCGGCCGAGCGGGCGCCCGAGAGCTCCTCCTTGGGCTCGATGCCCATCGCCCGCAGCACGGCGTTGGCGCTGCCGTTCAGCAGGGCGATCACCGGCCGGAACACGGCGGTGAACGCGATCTGGAACGGCGCGACCACCTTGGCCGTGGCCAGCGGCAGCGCGAGCGCGAAGTTCTTCGGCACGAGCTCGCCCAGGATCATCGAGAGGATGGTCGCGACGGCCATCGCCACGACGGTCGCGATGGGCGCGACGGCCGGCTCGGCGACGCCCCAGCCGATGAGGACCGGCCGCAGCAGGTTCGAGAACGCGGGCTCGAGCGTGTAGCCCGTGAGCAGGGTCGTCAGCGTGATGCCGAGCTGGGCGCTCGACAGGTGCGTCGAGGTGTGCCGCAGCGCGCGGATCGTGAGCGACAGGCGGCTCTCGCCGCGCGACTGGCGCGCCTCGAGCTCGGCGCGGTCGAGGTTCACGAGCGCGAACTCGCTCGCGACGAACAGACCGGTTCCGATCGTCAGGATGAGCCCCACGCCCAGGAAGACGTAATCCATCATTCGTCACCTCCGAGGGGCTCGGAGGGCGGGCAGTGGGGCGATCGTCTGTAACTCGGAGGGTCGTCCATCGTGCCGCTCATGATACGGCACGCCTCTGGACGCGCGTCTCGCTCAGCGTCGTGCCGCCACGCGCTCGCGGTGCGCGCGCAGGTACTGCGGCGGCCACAGCGCGTCGGCCGGCTCGCCGAGCTCGGCCGCCGCACGGAGCGCGAAGTGCGGATCCCGCAGGAACTCGCGACCCGCGAAGACGGCGTCGGCTGCGCCTTCGGCGAGCACCTCCTCGGCCTGCTCTCCCGACGTGATGATCCCCACGGCCGCCGTGGGGAGGCCCGTGAGCTCGCGGATGCGGGCGGCGTGCGGAACCTGGTAGCCCGGTCCCGGCTCGATGCGCTGGTGGCGCACGAGACCCCCGGTGGAGATGTCGAAGAGGTCGGCGCCGGCCTCGTGCGCCCAGGTCGCCGCGGTCGCGACGTCCTCGACCTCGAGCCCGCCCGGGGCCCAGTCCGTCGCGGAGAAGCGCACGAAGACGGGCACGCCGTCGCCCACCTCGGCGCGCACGGCGCGGACGACCTCGAGCAGGAGCCGTGCCCGGCCCTCCGGCGAGCCGCCCCATCCGTCCGTGCGCTGATTCGACAGCGGCGAGAGGAACTCGTGCAGGAGGTAGCCGTGCGCCGCGTGCACCTCGACGACGTCGAAGCCGGCATCGAGGGCGCGCCGGGCGGCGGCGCGGAAGTCCGAGATCACCTGCGCGATGCCCGCCTCGTCGAGCTCCTGCGGGACCGCGTAGCCGTCGAACGCGACCGGAGACGGGGCGACCGTGGGCCATCCGCCCTCCTCGATCGGAACGCTGCCCTCCGCGTCGGCGAACGGCCACCAGGTCGAGCCCTTGCGACCCGCGTGCGCGAGCTGCACGGCCGCGAGCGCGCCCCGCGCGTGGATCGCGGCGACGACCTCGGCCCACGCGTCGCGCTGGGCGTCGTTCCAGATGCCCGCGTCGCGCGGCGAGATCCGGCCCTCGGGCGAGACGGCCGCGGCCTCGCTCATGACCAGGCCCGCGCCGCCCGATGCGAACTGCGCGAGGTGCACGTGGTGCCAGTCGTTCACGACGCCGTCCTCGGCGCTGTACATGCACATCGGCGACACCCACAGGCGGTTGCGGAACGTCGTCTCGCGGACGGTCAGGGGGCTGAACAGCTGGCTCACAGTGCTCCGATCCGGCGGCGCTCGTCGGCGCCGCGCACAGCGCGAGTAGGGTGGCGGCATGCCGGGAGGACACGCATGGCACTCGGATGAGTGGACCGCCCAGGACGCGGTCCGCGTCCTGCGAGTGCCAACCGCAGACGACCACAAGTATTCCCGAGGCGTCGTCGCCCTGCGCACGGGGTCGCTCGCGTACCCGGGCGCGGCGGTGCTCTCGACGGAGGGCGCATGGCGCGCGGGCGTCGGGATGGTCCGGTGGGACGGCCCCGAGGACGTCGCGGGCCTCGTGCTGCAGCGCCGACCCGAGACCGTGCTCGGCGCGGGGCGCGCCGACGCCTGGGTCATCGGCTCCGGTGTGGACGCGCGCGGACGCGGCGAGGATGAGACGCGGCTGCTGCGCGGCATCCTGCGCGACCGGCCGCTGCCCGTCGTCGTCGACGCGGGGGCGCTCGACCTCGCCGCGGAGGCCACGGGCCCGCTCATCGTGACGCCGCACGAGGGGGAGCTGCGCGAGGTGCGCATTCCGCTCGGCTTCGGCATCGACGACGTCGAGGAGGATCCGCTCGCCCCGCGCCTGAGCGGCCCGTTCCGAGAGCGCGTGCTCGTCGTCCGCGAGACCGCGGTCGCGCTCGGCGGCGTCGTGCTCCTCAAGGGCGCCGCGACGATCGTGGCGACGCCGGGAGGATGGTGGACGGTCGTCCGCTCCGGCACGCCCTGGCTCGCGTCGGCGGGCACGGGCGACGTCCTGGCCGGAGCGGCGGGCGCTCTGCTCGCGGGAGCAGCGGCGGCCGCCCGCGTCGCGGGGCGCGAGCTCGACGTCGAGGAGCTCGGCCCGATCGCCGCGACCGCTGCCTGGCTCCATGGGACCGCCGGACGCATCGCCTCCGGCCGCGGCCATCCGATCGCCGCGATCGACGTGGCCGAGGCGCTTCCGGCCGCCTTCGCCGCCGCGCTCGCCGCCTGAGCCGGCGCGGGCGTGTTCGGGGGCGGTTCGGGCTGGTGCGGGGGCTGGTGCGGCGGCCGGGGCGGGGCGGCCGGGCGGAGCCAGCATGTCTCACCAGGGTGGGGATAGGGATGCCGAAAGGGTGTATTTTCGAGACATCCGACCGGGGTGCGGCCAGGGCCCGACGTAGCGTGTCTCACCGGTGCAGGGATTGGCACGCTGAAACCGTGCTTTTTCGAGACATGCGACCGGGCCCGGGCCGGCATGTCTCACCCGGGTAGGGATTGGCACGCCGAAACCGTGCCTTTTCGAGACATGCGACCGGGCCCGGGCCGGCATGTCTCACCCGGGTAGGGATTGGCACGCCGAAACGGTGCCTTTTCGAGACATGCGACCGGGCCCGGGCCGGCATGTCTCACCCGCGTAGGGATTGGCACGCCGAAACGGTGCACTTTCGAGACATGCGCCAGGGCCACGCGCCAAGGCCCGACCCGGCATGTCTCACCCGGGTAGGGATTGGCGCGCCGAAACCGTGCCTTTTCGAGACATGCGCCAGGGCCACGCGCAAGCGCCCGACCCGGCATGTCTCGCCCGGGTAGGGATAGGCACCCCGAATCCGTGCCCTTTCGAGACATGCACGGGGCGGATGGCCGGAGGGGCGGTCCGTAGGATGGGGGCGTGCCGAGGCGGATGCTGCTGTGGATCGCGTTCACGCTCGTGCACGTCTGGGTCGCGGCGGCCGGGTGGTGGATGCCCAACCAGCCGATGGGCGACGTCCACCTCGTGTACGAGCCGTGGTCGGCGCGCGCCCTCGCGGGCAACGGCATCGTCGGCGTCACCGAGGCGTGGGTCTACCCGCAGCTGGCCCTCGCGCCGATGCTGCTCGCACACGCGCTCGCCGGGATCGGCGGATACGACCTCGCGTGGGCGATCCTCGTCACGCTGTGCGACGCGGTCGCCTTCTGGCTCCTCGTCGGAGACGGACGATCACGCGGTCGCCGCACGGCCGCGTGGTTCTGGCTCGGCTTCGCGCTCCTCCTCGGGCCGGTCGGGATGTTCCGGCTCGACGCGATCACGGTGCCGATCGCGATCGTCGGGCTGCTCCTCCTCGCGACGCGGCCGATCGTCGCCTCCGCCCTCCTCACGGCCGCCGCCTGGATCAAGGTGTGGCCGGCTGCGCTCGTGGCCACGGCCGTGGTCGCGATGCGCCGCCGAGGGGCCGTGCTCGTCGGCGCTGCCGTCGCCTCCGCCCTCGTCGTCGCGGTCGTCGTGGTGAGCGGGGGAGCGGCCCACCTGCTCGGATTCGTCACGATGCAGACGGGGCGCGGCCTGCAACTCGAGGCGCCCGTGAGCACGTTCTACCTCTGGGGCGCCGCGCTGCACATCCCGGACTGGTGGATCTTCTACGACCGCGACATCCTCACGTTCCAGGTGACGGGACCGCAGGTCGATGCCGTCATCGCCGCGATGACCCCGCTGCTCGGTGCCGCGGTCGCCGCGATCGCCGTGCTCGGCGTCGTCCAGGCGCGCCGGGGCGCCGCGTACCGCTCGCTCGTGCCGCCGCTCGCGCTGGCCCTCGTTCTCGCGTTCATGGTGTTCAACAAGGTCGGCTCCCCTCAGTTCCACGACTGGCTCATCGCGCCGATCGCGCTGTGGCTCGTCGTCGACCGGCGACGTGCTCGGGGGCCGGCTCTCCTCGCGCTGGCCTGCGCGCTCCTCACCCAGCTCGTGTACCCCCTCCTCTACATGGGGGTCATGCTCGCCGAGCCGTTCGCCGTGTCGGTCCTGACGGCACGCAACGCACTGCTCGTCGTCCTCCTCGTCTGGGCGGTCGCGCGCGTGGCGCGCGTGCCCGTCCGCGTCCGCTCGCGCGCCGTCGCGCTCGCGGAGTCCTGACCGTCCTTCGAAAGGGGAATCCCATGCTCGTCGCCTTCTCCGTCGCTCCCTCGGGAGACGGCAGCGCCGACGGCTCCGTGCACGACGCGGTCGCCGCGGCCGTCAAGGTCGTCCGCGAATCGGGCCTCGCGCACCGCACGACGTCGATGTTCACCGAGATCGAGGGCGAGACCTGGGACGAGGTGATGGATGTCGTGCGCCGCGCGACCGAGGCCGTCATGCCGTTCGGCTCCCGCGTCTCCCTCGTGCTGAAGGCCGACATCCGCCCGGGATACCACGGCGAGATCGACGGCAAGATCGACCGCCTCGAGAGCGCGATCGGAGAGCTGGACTGAGGCTTCCGTGAGAGCGGCGCCGCGCACGGCCCGTAGACTCTCCTGGTGACCACCTCGACCACCACGTCGAGGGGTGCGGCGATGTGGGCGCTCCTCTCGCTCGCCATCGGCGCCTTCGGCATCGGCATGACCGAGTTCGTCTCGATGGGCCTCCTCCCGCGCATCGCGGGCGACCTCCTGCCGGCCGTCCACGCCGCGAGCCCCGAGGACGCCGTCGCGCAGGCGGGCGTGCTGATCAGCCTCTACGCGCTCGGCGTCGTCATCGGAGCGCCGACGATCGCGGCGTTCGTGTCGCGGTTCCCGCGGCACCGCGTGCTCATCGCCCTCGCCCTCGCGCTCCTCGTCTTCAACGCGCTCACCGTCATCATGCCGACGTTCGAGCTCGTCGGCCTCTCGCGCTTCCTGTCGGGGCTGCCGCACGGCGCCTACTTCGGCATGGCCGCCGTCGTCGCGGCCGACCTGTTCGGCCCCGAGAAGCGCGGCCGCGCGATCTCGATCGTCATGAGCGGCCTCATGATCGCGAACGTGGTCGGCGTGCCCGGCGGCACGCTCCTCGGTCAGCAGCTCGGATGGCGCGCAGCCTACGTCGTCGTCGGGGCGGTCTTCCTGCTCGCCCTGCTCATGATCGCCTTCTTCGTGCCCGCGCAGCCCGGTGACGCGGGTCGCACGGTCCGCCACGAGCTCGGCATCTTCCGCATCCCCCAGGTCTGGCTCACGGTCGCGATCGGGTCGATCGGCTTCGGCGCGTTCTTCGCGGTGTACAGCTACGTCGCGACCCTCGTGACCGAGGTCGCCGGGGCAGAGGAGTGGGTCGTGTCGATCGCGCTCGTCGCCATCGGGCTCGGCATGACGATCGGCAACCTGCTCGGCGGCCTGCTCGCCGACATCAGCGTGCGCCGCACCCTCGTCTACGGTCTGCTCGCGCTCGCCGGTGCGTCGGCCCTCGTCGGCGTCGTCGCCCACCTCACCGTCGCGCTCGTCATCGGCCTGTTCGTCTTCGCGACCGTCTCGGCGACCGCCACGCCGACCGTGCAGCTGCGCCTGCTCGATGTCGCGCGCGATCACCAGGCGATCGGCGCCGCCCTCAACCACTCGGCGCTCAATGTCGGCAACAGCCTCGGAGCGGCGCTCGGCGGCGCCGTGATCGCCGCCGGATGGGGATACGTCGCCCCGGTGTGGGTCGGCGTCGTCCTGTCACTCGTCGGGATGGCCATCGCGCTCGTCGCCTTCGCGGCCGAACGGCGCTCCGACGCGCGGATGCTCGCATCCTTCTCCTCGGAGGACACCGGCACCTCGCCCATCCCCACGGTCTGAGCCCGGGCCATCCGCTCGCGGCGCAGGACGCCGCGTAGGGTCGAAGGCGTGACCGACCGATGCACCTGGGTGCGCGACGCCATCCGCCTGCTCGAGGCCGACGCGAACCGCAGCGCCGACACGCACCTGCACGTCTTCCCGCTTCCACCCGAGTGGGGCATCGACCTGTACCTCAAGGACGAGTCCGTGCACCCGACCGGCTCGCTCAAGCACCGCCTCGCGCGATCGCTCATCCTCTACGGGCTCGTGAACGGGCGCATCGACGAGGGGACGACGCTCGTCGAGGCGTCGAGCGGATCGACCGCCGTGTCGGAGGCGTACTTCGCGCGCATGCTCGGGCTCGACTTCGTGACGGTCGTGCCGCGGGCGACGAGCCCCGAGAAGATCGAGCTCATCGAGTTCTACGGAGGGCGCTGCCACTTCGTCGACGTCCCCGGCGACATGTACGCCGAGGCGGAGCGCCTGGCGGCGGAGAGCGGCGGGTACTACCTCGACCAGTTCACGTACGCCGAGCGCGCGACCGACTGGCGCGGCAACAACAACATCGCCGAGAGCGTGTTCGAGCAGCTCGCCGCCGAGCGCTATCCCGTCCCCGCGTGGATCGTCGTGGGCGCGGGAACCGGCGGCACGAGCGCGACGTTCGGCCGCTATGTGCGCTACCGCCGCCATCCGACCCGGATCGCGGTCGTCGACCCGGAGAACTCCGCGTACTACGGCGGATGGCGCACCGGGCGCTCCGACCACACGACGGGCATGCCGAGCCGCATCGAGGGCATCGGGCGCCCGCGCGTCGAGCCGTCGTTCGTGCCTGGAGTGATCGACGAGGTGCTCCCGATCCCCGACGCGGCGTCGCTCGCGGCCATCCGCCTCCTCAGGGAGCGCACGCTGCACTGGGCGGGCGGGTCGACCGGCACCAACCTCGTCGGCGCGTTCCAGCTCATCGCCCGGATGATCGCGGCGGGGGAGCGGGGCGGCGTCGTCACCCTCATCTGCGACGGCGGCGCGCGCTACGCTCACACCTACCACGACGACGCGTGGGTCGCCGCGCAGGGGCACGACCTCGCGCCGCACCGCGAGCGGATGGACCGCTTCCTCGCGACCGGCGTCTGGGACTGACCCGCGCTACGCCGCGAACAGGCGGCCGAGGTGGTGGGCGACGGCCTCGGTCTCGATGAGGAACCCGTCGTGGCCGAAGTCGCTGTGCAGCACCACCGACTCCTGCCCGTCGAGCGTGTTCGGGATGCTCCGCGCGATGCGGTGCTGCCCGTCGACGGGGAAGAGCCGGTCGCTGTCGATCCCCAGCACGAGCGTCGTCGCGGTGACCTCCGACAGGGCCTCCTCGACACCGCCGCGGCCGCGGCCGACGTCGTGCGAGTCCATCGCCTCCACGAGCCGGATGTACGTGTTCGCGTCGAAGCGGCGCGTGAACTTGTTGCCGTGGAAGTCGAGGTACGACTCCACCGCGAAGCGGCCGCCGAAGCCGAGGGGGCTGACGTCGGACTGCCACGACCGCTGGAACCGCTGGTTGAGCTCGGTGGGGCTGCGGTAGTTCAGCAGGGCCATCCGACGGGCGAGCGCGAGACCGCGGTGCGGCCCCTCACCGGGTGCCGCGTCGTAGTAGTCGCCGCCCGCGAACCGGGGATCGATCTCGATCGCCTCGAGCTGAACGGAGTTCAGGGCGATCTGGTCGGCCGTGTTGATCGGGGGCGAGGAGAGGATGGCCAGCCGCTCGACGCGGTCGGGCAGCCCGACGGCCCATTCGAGCGCGTGCATGCCGCCCATCGAGCCGCCGATCACGGCGGCCCAGCGGTCGATGCCCAGGGCGTCGGCGAGTCGGACCTGCGCGGCGACCTGGTCGCGGATGGTGAGATACGGGAAGCGCGAGCCCCAGGCCTCGCCGTCGGGATGGATGCTCGCCGGCCCGGTCGAGCCCTGACATCCGCCGAGGACGTTCGGGGCGATGACGAACCACCGGTCGGTGTCGATCGCGAGACCCGGCCCGACGAGCGCGTCCCACCATCCCGCGGTCGGATGCCCGGGGCCGGCGGGGCCGCGGACATGGCTGTCGCCGGTCAGAGCGTGCAGGATGAGCACCGCGTTGTCGCGGGCGGGGCTCAGCTCGCCCCACGTCTCGTACGCGAGGCGGAACCCTGGCAGCTCCGCGCCGCTCTCGGTCGTGAGCGGTCCGAACGCGGCGAACCGGCGATCCCCCACGGGATCGCCGTCGAGCCACGCTCCCGTCGCGGGCGGACGGCCGGCCATCGAGCGGGCGTCGGCCTCCGTGACGGGAGCAGACGGCACCGTGTCCTCGGAGATCTGCCAGTCCATCCGTCCATTCTCCCGTGCTCTGCGGGGCGCCCCCGCCACTGTTACGCGTCGCCGGATACGGCGGATGCCCCGGGCGCGCGCCCGGGGCATCCATCGTGTTCGCGGGTCAGGCCCGAGCGGCCGCCGCCGTCTCGCGGGCCGCGACGAGCGCCTGCTCGAGGTCGGCCTTGAGGTCGTCGACGTTCTCGAGGCCGATCGACAGGCGCACGAGTCCCGGCGTCACGCCGCTCGTGAGCTGCTGCTCGGGGGTGAGCTGCGAGTGCGTCGTCGATGCGGGGTGGATGACGAGCGAGCGCACGTCGCCGATGTTGGCGAGGTGGCTGAACAGGCCGAGCGAGTTGACGAACGCGCGGCCCGCGTCGACGCCGCCCTTGAGCTCGAACGACAGCACGGCGCCGACGCCCTTCGGCGCATAGCGGTTCGCGTTCGCGTACCACGGCGACGACGGGAGACCCGCGTAGTTGACCGTCGCGACGTCGGGGTGGTTCTCGAGCCACTCCGCGATCTCCTGGGCGTTCTGCACGTGGCGCTCGATCCGCAGCGACAGCGTCTCGATGCCCTGGATGAGCTGCCACGCGCTCTGCGGGGCGATGGCCGAGCCGAGGTCGCGCAGCAGCTGCACGCGCGCCTTGATGATGTACGCGAGCTCGTCGCCCACGGCGGTCGTGTAGCTCGCGCCGTGGTACGACGGGTCGGGTTCGGTGAGACCCGGGAACCTCTCGACGTTCTGCGACCACGCGAAGCGGCCGCCGTCGACGATCGCACCGCCGAGGACCGTGCCGTGCCCGCCGAGGAACTTCGTCGCGGAGTGCACGACGATGTCGGCGCCGTGCTCGAACGGGCGGATGAGGTACGGCGTCGCGATCGTGTTGTCCACGATGAGCGGCACGCCGTTCTCGTGCGCGATGTCGGCGACCGTGCGGATGTCGAGGACGTTGATGGCGGGGTTGCCGATCGTCTCCGCGAAGAACAGCTTCGTGTTCGGGCGGACCGCTGAACGCCACTGCTCGGGGTCGTCCTGGTTCTCGACGAAGGTGACCTCGATGCCCAGCTTGCCGAGCGTGTACTTGAAGAGGTTGTAGGTGCCGCCGTAGATCGAGCTCGAGGACACGATGTGGTCGCCGGCCTGCGCGATGTTGAGCACGGCGAAGGTCTCGGCGGCCTGGCCGCTCGCCACGAGGAGCGCGCCCGTGCCGCCCTCGAGCGCCGCGATGCGCTGCTCGACGACATCCTGCGTCGGGTTCTGCAGGCGCGTGTAGATGTTGCCGAACTCGGCGAGCGCGAAGAGGTTCTTCGCGTGGTCCGCGTCGCGGAACACGTACGAGGTCGTGTTGTAGATCGGCGTCGCACGGGCCCCGGTCACGGGGTCGGGCTGCGCGCCCGCGTGGATCTGCGTGGTCTCGAAGCGCCAGTTCTCGCTCATGCGTGTCTCCTGCTCGAAGGATGGTCGTGGGATCTGCTCGGGGATGCCCGCCTTCGGGCATGACTGCGACAGTACGGAACCCGCGGTGCCCGGGCAACGCACGGGACACGCGGCGTCATATCGCGCGTCGCATGCCGTCGCGGCTCGTCACAGGCCGTCACGGTGCGCCCTCGGTCGGGGACGGCATACTGGACGGATGGCGAACAGGCGTGCGGTCGTGACGGGAGCGAGCTCGGGGATCGGCGCGGCGACGGTGCGCCTGCTGCGCTCGCGCGGATGGGACGTCACGGGCGTGGCCCGGCGGGCCGAGCGCCTCGAGGCGCTCGCCGCGGAGACGGGCGCCGACGTGTTCGCCGCCGACCTCACCCGGCAGGCCGACGTCGACGCCCTGGCCGCGCATCTCGCCGCGAGCGACGGCGTGCACGCGCTCGCGCACGTCGCGGGCGGCGCGCGCGGCACCGACCGTGTCGAGGACGGCGACGCCGACGAGTGGACGTGGATGTTCGAGGCGAACGTCCTGTCCGCGCAGCGGCTCGTGCGGGCTCTGCTGCCGCAGCTGCGCGACGCGGTGCGCGGGGGAGCGGGCCACGCCGACCTGCTCTTCGTCACGTCGACGGCTGCTCAGCGCGCGTATCCCGGTGGCGCCGGCTACAACGCCGCGAAGGCCGGGGAGTCGATGATCGTCGACGCCCTCCGGCTCGAGCTCAACGGCGAGCCGCTGCGCGTGATCGAGATCGCGCCGGGGATGGTGCGCACCGAGGAGTTCTCGCTCACGCGCCTCGGCGGCGACCGGGAGGCGGCGGACGCCGTGTACGCGGGCGTCGACAGCCCGCTCTCCGCCGAGGACGTGGCCGACGTGATCGCGTACGCCCTCGAGGCGCCCGGGCATGTGAACCTCGACCTCGTGACCGTGCGGCCCGTGGCCCAGGCGGCCGCGCATCTCCTGCACCGCGGCCCTCTCGCCGTCCGCGAGAGCTGATCCGCACCATCCGCATGTCTCGTTCTCCCCGGCTTTCCCGTCCGGATGGCGGCGGTTTTCGAGACATGCGGGATGGGTCTGACTTGCATGTCTCGTTCTCCCTGGTTTTCCGGCCCGGGAAGACGCGATGACTGAGACACGATCGAAAGGAACGCCCGTGACCGACACTCCGACCGAGCGCGAAGTCCTCACCTGGGACGGCTTCGGCGCCGCGACGCGCGATCTCGCCCGCACGATCCTCGACAGCGGCTTCGAGCCCGAGGTCGTCGTCGCGATCGCGCGCGGCGGACTCCTCCCCGCCGGCGCCATCGCCTACGGCCTCGGCGCGAAGAACTGCGGCGCCATCAACGTCGAGTTCTACACGGGCATCGGGACCGTCCTCGACGCGCCGGAGGTGCTCCCGCCGGCACTCGACATGGAGTACCTCGACGGGCGCCGCGTGCTCCTCGTCGACGACGTCGCCGACTCGGGGCGGACACTCGCGCTCGCCGTCCAGCTGCTCTCCGACAAGGGCGCCGACGTGCGGTCGGTCACGATCTTCACGAAGCCGTCGACGATCGTCCAGCCCGACTACGCGTGGAAGGACACCGACCTCTGGATCGACTTCCCCTGGTCGGCCAGGGGCACCGTGCGCGAGGAGGACCTCGGCCTCGCCCCGACCGCGTGAGCGCGCTCGACATGGCAGGGCGCTCCCTTCCCGAGCTCGCCGAGGCGGGCCTCATCGACGCCGGCTGGGCGCACGCGCTCGCACCCGTGGCCGCCGACATCGCCGCGCTCGGCGACCGGCTCCGCGCCGAGGTCGCGGCCGGGCGGCCGTATCTGCCCGCGGGGGACCGCGTGCTGCGGGCGTTCCAGCGCCCGCTCGCCGACGTCCGCGTGCTCATCGTCGGGCAGGACCCGTACCCGACCCCGGGCCATCCGATCGGCCTGTCGTTCGCGGTCGAGCGACACGTCCGGCCCATCCCGCGCAGCCTGCAGAACATCTACCGCGAGCTGCAGAGCGACCTCGGCGTCGCGCCCGCGCCCCACGGCGACCTCTCGGCGTGGAGCGACCAGGGCGTCATGCTCCTCAACCGCGTGCTCACGGTGAGCCCCGGTGCGCCCGCGTCGCACCGCGGATGGGGGTGGGAGCGGGTGACCGAGACCGCGATCCGCGCCCTCGCAGAGCGCGGCGGGCCGCTCGTGGCGATCCTGTGGGGGCGTGACGCCGCGAACCTCAAGCCGCTGCTGGGCGGCGTGCCGTCGATCGAGTCGCCCCACCCCTCGCCGCTCTCGGCGAGCCGCGGCTTCTTCGGATCGCGGCCGTTCTCACGAGCGAACGCGCTGCTCGCGCAGCAGGGCGCCGGCCCTGTCGACTGGACGATCCCCGCGTAGTCTGGACGCATGCTCGAGGAGGAATACCAGAAGCGCCGACGCCTTCCGCTGCACCTGCAGCGTCGGCCCGCCCCCGAGCGCCCGTTCTCGTACGAGATCCGCCCCGCCGAGATGCGCGACATCGAGGACATCCGCGAGATCTACAACTACTACGTGACGAACTCGGTCGTGACGTTCGACGAGAAGAAATGGACGCATCGGCAGTGGAAGGAGAAGTTCCTCCACCTGCAGAAGCTCGACCTCCCCTTCCTCGTCGCCGTCGCGCCGACCGGGCAGGTGCTGGGCTATGCGCTCGTGTCGCCGTGGTCGGGCAAGTCGTCGTACCGGTACACGGTCGAGAACTCCATCTACCTCGGGCACGCCGCGACGGGCAAGGGCCTCGGCACCGCGCTCCTGGCCGCCCTCATCGAGGCGTGCGAGGAGAAGGGGCTCCGTCAGATCGTCGCGGTGATCAGCGACAAGGGCGCCGAGGGGTCGCTCGCGCTGCACGAGCGCTTCGGCTTCGAGGAGGTCGGGCGGATGGGCAAGGTCGGCTTCAAGTTCGACCGCTGGCTCGGCACGGTGTACCTCCAGAAGTCGCTCACGCCGAAGCGGAAGCGCGGCGTGCTCTCGCGGGTCTTCGGCTCGGACGACTGACCGTCGTCAGGGCGCGATCGCGGTCCGCGGCGCGACGCTCGCGGGCTGCGCGAGGAGGAGCGCGAGGTGCTCGAGGCCCATCGCGGGCGCGACGAGCCGCTCCCACGGGTACCGCGTCCGCGTGGACGCGAGGAACGCGACCGCCTCGCGCAGGTGGCGGGGCTCGGAGCCGAGCACGCCGGTGATCACGAGCCCGCGGCGGACGACGCGGTCCAGGTCGACAGGGACCGCGGCGGATGTCGCGGCTGCGCGCGCGAGGACGAGCCGGCCGCCGATCGCGAGTGCCGCGAGCGCGCCCGGGGCCGCCTCGGCCGCTCCCGAGAGCTCCCACGCGAGATCCGCCTCGCCCGGGCGATCTCGCGGCGCCACGACCGCCGTCGCCCCGAAGGCGAGCGCGAGCGAGCGGCGCGACGCGTCGGTATCGAGGACGACCACCTCGGACGCCCCGCTCTCGCGGGCGACCGCCGTCGCCGTGAGGCCGAGCATCCCCGCGCCGCAGACGAGGACGCGCAGGCCCGTGAGGTCGCCCGACGCCTCGCGCACGGCCATCGCGGTCGCCGTGGCGCCGCCCGCGGGCGCCGCGACGGCATCGCACAGCTCGTCCGGCACCCGCTCCACGGTCGATCCGGACGGGAGGAGGATGTGCCGGGCGTAGGCGCCCGAGAGCGGCCACGGGCCGTCGATGGGCTCGCGCCCGATCTCGCGCAGCTTGCGGCAGCGCGCGACCCGTCCGTGTCGGCAGCGGTCGCACATCCCGCATCCGACGGATGGGGCCCAGACGACCCGATCGCCCTCGGCCGCCGGTGCGCCGACTCCGGCGGCGACGACGCGTCCGACCGCCTCGTGGCCGAGCACGGCAGCGGGTACGCGGTGCGCGTCCGACGCGGTGCGGCGGTCGTCGCCGCTGACGGTCGCGAGGTCGATCTCGACGACGAGCTCGCCGGGCCGCGGCGCGGGCACCGGCAGCTCCTCGATCCGGATGCCGTCGGCGCCCCGCCACACGGCGGCGAGGGTCGTGGGCGCGGCGCTCACAGCGCGGCCGCGGCGGTCGTCGCGGGGCTGCGGTGCGGTCCGGCTGCGGCGCGCTCGATCGACATGGGGCGAGCCTGACGCGCGCGCGTGAACGGACGGCAAACGGATGGCGACCGCCCCGTGCCGCGCGCGCGTGCGGATGCCCCGTGCCGGGTCAGGCGCGCGGCTGGTCGATCGTCGGGATGGCCGCGAGCAGCCGCCGGGTGTAGTCCTCGCGCGGGAAGAGGAGCACCTGCGGGGTCGGGCCGTGCTCGACGACGCGGCCGTCCTTCATGACGACGACCGTGTCGCAGAGGTTCTGCACGACGCCGATGTCGTGCGAGACGAGCACGAGGGTCATCCGCTCGCGCGCGCGCAGGTCGGCGAGGAGCGCGAGGATCTGCGCCCGCACCGTGACGTCGAGCGCCGACAGCGGCTCGTCGCCCACGAGCGTCTCCGGGCGGTGGACGATGGCCCTGGCGAGGGCGATGCGCTGACGCTGGCCTCCGGAGAACTCGTGCGGGTAGCGGTCGGCCATGTCGGGCTCGAGGCCGACCTGCCCGAGCACCTCGCGGACGCGCGCCGCGCGGTCTCCCGGGATGCCGAGCGCCCACAGCGGCTCCTCGACGATGCGCGCGACCGTCATTCGGGGGTCGAGCGAGGCGTACGGGTCCTGGAAGACGATGCCCGTCGCGCGCCGCAGCCCGTGCAGCGCCCGCGCCGGGGCGCGGGCGTCGACCGGCCGGCCGTCGTACTCCACGGTGCCCGCCGTCGGGACGTCGAGCCCGAGCAGGAGGCGCACGAGCGTGGATTTGCCCGACCCGGACTCTCCGATGATCCCGACGGCCTCGCCGCGGCGGATGTCGAGGTCGGTCGGGTGCAGCGCGACGGTCTCGCGCCGCCGCTCGAAGAGCGTCGTGCGCGGATGGAGGTGCCGCCGCTCGAGCGCGCGCGCTCGCAGGAGGATGTCAGCCACGGCCATCCGCCCCCTTCGCCGAGCCGTCATCTCGCGGGGCGTTCTCCGCGCCCGCGGGTCGCCAGAGCGTCGCGGTCGCGTCGCGCAGGAGGCCCTGCGTGACGGGGTGCTGCGGCGCGGAGAGCAGCCGCGACACGGGCGCATCCTCGACGACGCGGCCGTCCTCGAGCACGACGCCGTGGGTCGCGACCTGCGACAGCACCGCGAGATCGTGCGTGATGAACACGAGCGACATCCCGTCGTCCGCGACGAGCGACAGGAGCAGGCGCAGCACCTCGGCCTGGATCGTGACGTCGAGGGCCGTCGTGGGCTCATCGGCGATCAGCAGCCGCGGGCGGCATGCGAGCGCCATGGCGAGCGCGACCCGCTGGCGCTGCCCGCCCGAGAGCTGATGCGGGTAGCGGGCGACGATGCGCTCGGGGTCGGGCAGCGCGACGCGACGGGCCTCGGCGACGGCGATCTCCGCGGCCTCGCGCCGGGAGACGTCGCGGTGGATGCGCACGGCCTCCGAGATCTGGCGCCCCACGGTGCGGATCGGGTTGAGCGCGGTCTGCGGCTCCTGGAAGACCATGCCGATCTCGTCGCCCCGCAGCCGCGCCATCTCGCGGTCGGGGATGCCGAGGATCTCGGCGCCCTGCCAGCGGACGCTGCCGCTCGCGGTGGCGGCCGCGGGCAGGAGGCCCAGGATCGCGAGCGCCGTGAGCGACTTGCCCGATCCGGACTCGCCGATGAGCCCGAGCCGCGCGCCGTCGGGCACGGCGAACGAGACGTCGTCGACGACGCGGCGACCGCCGATCTCGATCGTGAGACCCGAGACCTCGAGGCTCATGAGACCACCACCGGCTGATGCGCCTGCGGCTTGGCCTCGCCGCGGCGCAGGGTCGGGTCGGTCGCCTCGCGCAGGGCGTCGCCGAGGAGGTTCAGCGCGAGCACGGTGACCGTGATCGCGAGTCCCGGCCACAGCACCGAGAGCGGGTGCAGCGAGATGTAGCGCTGCATGTCGCCGAGGAGCAGGCCCCAGCTCGGCTCGGTGACCGGGGCGCCGAAGCCGAGGTACGACAGCCCCGCCTCCGCCAGCACGGCAGCCGCCATGGACCACGACAGCTGCACGATGAACACCGGCAGCACGTTCGGGAGGAGGTGGCGCGTGAGCGTCTGCGCGGTCGTGAGCCCCGACGCGCGCGCCGCGAGCACGAAGTCGCTGCGCTGCACGCGGCGCAGCTCGGCGCGGGCGACCCGCGCGATGTTCACGCCGAACCCGATGCCGACCGACCACACGACGATCCACAGCGACGCACCCCACACGGCCGACAGCATCATGGCGATGAGGAGCACGGGGAAGGCGATGAGGATGTCGACGAGCACCGCCACGGCCTCGCGCACGGGCCGCGCGGTGAGGGCGCCGAGCGCGGCGAGCAGCACGCCGACGGCCGTCGCCACCGCGCCCGCGCCCGCCGCGACGAGCACGGTCGTGCGCGCGCCGACCATGAGCAGGCTGAGGATGTCGCGCCCGTTCGCGTCGCCGCCGAGGAGGTGCGGCCATCCGGGGCCCGTCCAGCGCGCCGCGAGGTCGACCGTGCGCGGATCGAACGGGGTCCAGAGCAGCGACACGAGGGCGACGATGCCGATCACGGCGACCGCGACGAGGCCGAATCGCCCCGTCCCCGTGCGCCACAGGCGCGAGAGCACGCGCGCGGGTGTCATGCGGCCTCCCTCTGCCGGGGGTCGATCACACGGTGCACGATGTCGACCGCGAACCCGATCGCGAGCACGAAGCCCGTGAGGACGAGCAGCTCGCCCTGCACCTTCACGAGGTCGCGCGCGCCGACATCCGCCACGAGCATCCGCCCGATGCCGGGGAGGTTGAACACCTGCTCGATGACGACAGCGCCGACGACGATGCCGGCGATCTGCAGGCCGAGCACCGTGATGATCGACAGGCCGACCGACGGCAGGCCGTGCCGGACGAGCGCCTGGGTGCGCGTGAGCCCCTTCGCCGCCGCCGTGCGCACGTGATCCTCGCCGACCGCCTGCAGCGTCGCGCTGCGCACGAAGCGGAGGAGGAGCGCGCCCTCGACGACGCCCACCGTGAGGGCGGGCAGCGTGAGCGCTCGCAGCGCGGCGGCCGGGTCGGACCAGCCCGCGCGCGGGAATCCCTGCGCGGGCAGCCAGCCCAGCGTGATCGCGAAGACGACGACGAGCATCATCCCGGCCCAGACGACGGGAACCGCGGCGAGCAGCTGCGCGACGACGCTGATCGAGGTGCCGACGGGGCGCCCGCGGTGGATGGCCGACAGGACGCCGAACGGGACGGCGATCGCGAGGGCGATGGCGAGTGAGAGCACGCCGAGCGGCACCGTCACCTGCGCCTTCGACGCGAGCTCGTCGGCGACCGGGGTGCCGGTCAGGAGCGACCGGCCCAGGTCGCCGCGCAGGATCCCGCCGATCCAGTCGGCGTACTGCACGAGGACGGGCCGGTCGAGGCCGAGGCGCTCGCGGATCGCCGCCACCTGGCCGGGGCGGCCCTCGGTGCCCGCGACGAGCTGCGCCACGTCGCCCGGCAGCACGCGCAGCGTCGCGAAGACGAGCGCGCTCGCGACGAGCAGCCCGAGCGCCAGCAGCGCGAGCCTCGTCAGCGTGTACCGGAGCACCGGCGGAGGGACCTCAGTCGGCCAGCGTCACGGACGCGAGGTCGAGGCGGGAGTTGATCGAGTCGACGGGGAAGCCCGCGACGCCCGGCCCCACCGCGACGATCGTCTCGCCCGTGTAGAGCCAGTCGGCGGCGTGGTCTTCGGCGACGATACGCGCGGCCTGCGCGAGCAGATCGGCGGACTCGTCCGGATCGATCGCGGCGATCGCCTGCGCGTAGAGCTCCTGGACCTCGGCGCTGTCGTGGTGGAAGTAGTAGTCGGGGTTCGCCCACGCTCCGAAGTCGCGCGGCTCGACGTGGTTCACGAAGCTCAGCTGGTAGTCGCCGTTCGTGTAGACGTCCTGCAGCCACGTCGAGAACTCGACGGGGTTCACGGTCAGCTCGACCCCGACGTCGTGGAACGCCGAGACGAGGAACGTCGACGCCGTCGTGCCGTAGAACGCGGGGATCGTGAGCTCGAGCTCGAGATCCTCCTGACCGGCCTCCGCGAGGAGCTGCCGTGCGCGGTCGGGGTCGAAGGGCGCCACGTCGGACAGGTCCTCGTAGCCCGGGTCGAGCTCGGGGATCGGGCCGTACTGGGTCACGCCGGCGCCCACGGCCTCGACGAGGGCGTCGTGGTCGATCGCGAGGCGCAGGGCCTCCCGCACGCGGGCGTCGTCGAGCGGCGCCTCGGCGCTGTTGAACGCGAGCACGTACTTGTCCGTGGTCCGACCGGTCGTGAGCGTGAAGCCGTTCGCGCCGTCGAGCTGCGGCGCGAGCTGGGGGTCGACGGCCGTGAGCACGTCGAGCGAGCCGTCGAGCGCCGCGTTCACGCCCGCGGTGAAGTCCGGGATGTAGCTCGCGACGACCTCGGCCACGCCCGCAGCCTCGCCCCAGTACTCGTCGAAGCGCTCCAGCACGATGCTCTCGCCCTGGTTCCACTCCGCGAGGGTGAACGGGCCGGTGCCGTTCGCGTCGCTCTGGAGGTCGGTCTCGTCGCCCTCGTCGAACACGAGGCCGGCGGGGCCCGTGAGCGTGAAGAGGAGGTTCTGGTTCGGCTCCGTCAGCTCGACGACGACGGTGCGGTCGTCGGGAGCGGTCACGGACTTGACGTTCGCGAGGTCGTCGTGGCCGACGACGGACTCGTCGGAGACGACCTCCTCGAGCGACGCGACGGCATCCTGCGCGGTGAGCTCGCCGCCGTCGTGGAAGACGACCCCCTCCTCGAGCGTGAAGGTGTAGACGAGGCCGTCCTCCGACATCTCCCAGGAGCTCGCGAGCGCGGGCACGATCTCGTTCTCCTGCGTGCGGGTCACGAGGCCCTCGTACACGTTGTCGACGAGGATCTGCTCGAGCGCGGCGCCCGAGGTGCGGCGGATGTCGAGGTTCGTCGGCTCGAGGACGAGGCCCACGCGCAGACTCGCGTCGGGGTTGGGCTCGCCCGCGGGAGCGTCGGAGGGCGACGTCTGCCCGCCGCCGGCGCAGCCGGCGAGGAGCACGGCGGGCACGAGGAGCGCTGCGGCGGACGCCGGGCGCGCGGGGATGCGGATCATGCTGTCTGCCGTCCTTCCGGTGCCGCGCCCGCCGAGGCGGCGAGACGCGCGATGAGGGATGCGAGGTCGGCGAAGGCGACCTCCTGCACGTTGTGAGGGGCGTCGAGCGCGACGACGTCGGCGCCCGTGCGCCGGGCGAACTCGTCGGCGTCACCTGACGTGACGAACCCGGTGGTGCCGCGCACGAGGGCGATCGGGGCGGTCACGCCGGCGAGGTCCTCCCACCCGCTCTCGGGCGCAGCGGCGGGGGAGGGCGTCCCCGAGGACATGAGCTGGGCGAAGTGGTGGCGCCACTCCACCCGGCCGTCCTCGCGCACGCGGGAGTTGAGGAGGACGCCCCGCTCGGCCTGCGCGCGCGAGCCGCCGAGGCCGAACGCGAGCGCGCGCTCGATGAGCTCGTCGCGAGACGCGAAGACCGTCTCCTCGTAGAAGCGGCGGAGCATCGCCGGCCCGGCCGAGGTGTCGACGCCCGGCGTGATGTCGACGATGGCGAGGCGCGCGATGAGGTCGGGCCGTCGCGACGCCACAGCGGCCGCGGTGAGCCCGCCGAGGGACTGCCCGACGAGGACGACGGGAGCGTCCGCCCACGCCTCGATGCCGCGCACGACGTCATCGGCGATCGTGCGGGCGCGGTAGTCCGCGTCGGCACGCCACGACGAGTGCCCGTGGCCGGGAAGGTCGATCGCGAGCGCGGGGAGGCCGAGCGCGATCACGGTCTGGTCCCACGTGTGGGCGTTGAGGCCGGCCCCGTGGAGGAGCACGATCCTCGGACGTCCCTCGCCGTACGCGAGAGCGCTGAGAGCGCGTCCGTCGGGAAGGATGAGACGCTCGCGTCGGCCGATCGGGGCGGGGCGCCCCTGAGCGGCGGCCTGCTCCGGCAGGAACGAGAACTCGTCGAACGCGTCGTCGGCGGGGGATGCCGCGTTCGCGGGGGCGATGCTCACAGGACTCCTCGATGGGGACGCCGAGCGGGACGCACGGGAGGGCTCCCGACGCCTCCATTCTGGCGAGGTCGAGGCCCGCCCGGGAAATCGCGGATCGAACTGCTCGTCGCGCGGCGGCAGATCTGAGCATAAGGCACAGAGCGGGCGGGTGGCGCTGCGCGATCTGCCGCCGAGCCGGGTCCGCCTTCGCGCACTAGGGTCGAAGCATGACCGAGCAGCGCGTGCATCTGTCCAAGTCGGCGATCGAGGCCTACAAGGCGCTCGACGCGTTCTCGCAGACCGTCGGCCGCATCGCGCGCGAGTACGGCGTCGACGACCGGCTCAAGGAGCTCGTGCTCCTGCACTGCTCGCAGCTCAACGGCTGCGCCTACTGCGTCCGCGTGCACGTGGATCGGGCCGTCGCCGCGGGGCTCACGGTCGACGAGATCGCGCAGATCGCGGTGTGGCGCGAGTCGGGCGTCTTCTCCGAGCGTGAGCGCGCGGCCCTCGAGCTCGCCGAGGCGCACACGTTCATCCACCGTGCCGGCATCCCCGATGACCTGTACGACCGGGTCGGCGCGGTGCTCAGCGAGCAGGAGTACGTCGCCGTCAGCTGGCTCAGCGTCTCGATCAACGCGTTCAACCGCATCACCGTCGCCGGACGCTACCCCGTGCCGCCCCGCCCCGCGGAGAGCTGACCGTGCTGAGGTAAGGCAACCCTTCGCGCGGTGTAGACTGGCGTCGTCATGGAGAGCATCGAGACGACCCAGGAGCACGGCGACAAGGTCTGCCGTGCGTCGCGTCACGCGCGCGTGCAGCACCTCATCACGGCCGACGAGCGCTCGCTCGTCGACCTCGAGACGCTCGTCGCGACGCTGCCGATCTGCTCGACGGGCCGCATCTTCATCGAGGTCCCCGACGCGTCGTGGATCGGCGAGATCGCCGCACCCGCCCGGATGGTCGTGACCTGGCTCGACCGCTCCCGGCGTTCGGGCGCACCCGGCACCGGACGTGCCTGCGCGCCCGGCCAGGCGCTGTCCCGTGCGGTCACCGCGTGGGCCGACGAGATGATGTGCGCCGGCGACGACTCGACGCGCGTCGTGCTGCTCGGCGGCTTCCTCGGCACGGCCGACATCGTCGACCATCTGACGGGATCCCTCGGGACCCCGGCGGAGGCCATCCACGTGCCCGACGCCTTCGCGAGCCTCATCCGCTGACGTAGCCGCCCGCTTCCAGCCCGGCCTCGATCTCGAAGCGATTGCGCAGCGGGTTCCGTCCCGCGAGCAGGTACAGCACGGGCATGAGCACGCCGTAGCGGCGCCACTGCCGCAGGTGCACGGCCTCGTGCCGCAGGAGCCGGGTCGACACGCTGCGGTCGCCGGTCAGGAAGCACCCGCCCACGCACACGCCGCCGCGGGCGAAGGTCCACGCGGGCATCCCGCGGAAGACGAGCAGGCCCTCGCGGCGCTCGACGCGCCCGCGGCTCCACAGCGTGCCCCACAGCCATCCGAGCGCCGTCGCGGCCGCGCAGCCGACCGCGCTCACGGGGGAGTCGAGCAGCCATCGCGGGATGCGGGCGTCGATGCGCCGCCCGTGCTCGACCCGCAGCGCGGCGATCTCGCGCCAGTGGGCGGGAGCCGGATCGGCCGGGAAGCTGATGCGCATGACGCCATCCTGCCGCAGTCCGGGTGGGCGAGGGGCGGATGGCGCACGCGGGTCAGCGGAAGCGCGTGCGCAGCAGGGCGCCGGCGACCTCGATCTCGACGAGCGCTCCCTGCTCGACCGGGAACGCCGAGCGCGGCGCTCCCGTCATCACGACGTCGCCCGGCCCGAGCTCGATCCAGTGCGCGACGTACGCAAGGCAGTCCGCCACGGGCGCCGGGAGCTCGTGGGTGCCGGTCCGGACGCGCTCCACCCCGTCGACGCGGACGGCGAGGTCGACCTCGTCGAGGTCGATCGCGGTCTCGATCCACGGCCCGAGCGGGGTGTAGCCTGCTCCGCCCTTGACCTCGAAGTTGCGCGGATCGGAGCAGTCGGGGCTCGAGACGTCGTTCACGGCGGTCACGCCGAGCACGTACGACGCCGCGTTCTCGGGCGTGAGGCCGGCCGTGCTCCGCCCGATCACGACGGCGACCTCGCCCTCGATCACGGGGCGCCCGGCGTCGCGCCGCAGGGCGACCTCGGCGCCGCTCGCGACGACCGTGCGCGGGCTCTTGAGCCACGCGCCGACGGGTCCGCCCGGGTGCGCGGGCTGGGCGATCCCCACGACGACGCGGGGGTCGACGGGCGCCAGGAACACAGGGGAGTCGACGGGAGCGCCGAGCGGAACCGGCGCCGCGCCCGAGGCGAAGGCGGCGAACGGGTCGGACACGGGCTGCCAGCGCTCCCCGTCCGGCACCGCGTGCACGGCGCCGGACGGGGAGGCGATGCGGGCGATCCTCATCGCGCGTCGGCGATGACCACCGACACGAGGCCGGTGTCCTTCTCGTCGGTCGAGACGCGGACCGCGTCCTGGATGCGCAGGAGGTCGCGGCTGCGGGTCTCCGGGATGAGGAAGGTCGATGCCGTCGTGATCGCGGCGAGCGTGGCGAGGTAGAGGCCCATGACGACCCAGTTGCCGCCGGTCAGCGTGAGCAGCCACGTGCCGAGCACTCCCGCGAGGCCGCCCGCGAGCACCGCGGAGATCTCGCGCGCCATCGCGACGCCGAGGTACCGGTGGCGGTTGCCGAACATCTCGGGAAGGAGCGCGCACTGCGGGCCGAGCATCGAGGCGACGGCGACGCCGATGCCGATCGCGATGACGGCCACCGTGAGAACCGGGTCGCCGAGCGAGAGCATCCACCACGCCGGGAACGCGAAGAGCAGCATGAAGACGGCGCCGAAGCGGTACACCGGGCGACGGCCGAACCGGTCGGACAGCCAGCCGGTCAGCGGGACCGAGAAGATGCCGATGAGCGAGCCGATCGTCACGCCCCACGTCGCGATGCCGCGGTCGACGGGGTTCGCGATGAACGTGCCGGCGACGAACGCGAGCGCGACGTTCTGGAAGATGTACGAGCCGCCGTTCTCGGCCATCCGCAGGCCGATGCCCGTGATGACGCCCGGCATTCCGGTCGTGAAGATGTCGCGGAAGGGGTGCGTGGCGACCTGCTCGTGCTTCTCGAGCTCGACGAAGGTCGGCGTCTCGCGCAGCCGCATGCGGATGAACAGCGCGATGAGGATGAGGAGGAACGAGGCGAGGAACGGCACGCGCCATCCCCAGGCGAGGAACGCGTCCTCGGGCATGAGCGACAGCCCGGAGAAGACGAGGGCTGCGAGGAGCGTTCCCGCCTGGATGCCGATGAACGGCAGCGCCGCGAAGAACCCGCGCTGGCGCACCGGCGCGTACTCCGCCATGAGCACCGTGGCGCCGGCCTGCTCGGCTCCCGCGCCGAAGCCCTGCAGGAGGCGCATGATCACGAGCAGCACGGCTGCCCACACGCCCACGACCTCGTAGGTCGGCAGCAGGCCGATGGCCGTCGATGCGCCGCCCATGAGGAGGATCGTCACGACGAGGACCCACTTGCGGCCGAGCCGGTCGCCGATCGTCCCGAAGAAGAACCCGCCGAACGGGCGCGCGACGAAGCCCACGCCGTAGACCGCGAACGCGCCGATCACGCCCATCGCGGGATCGGCGGGGTCGAAGAACAGGCGGTTGAAGACGAGGGCCGTCATCAGGCCGTACAGCGCGAAGTCGAAGTACTCCAGCGCGCTGCCGACGCTCGAGGCGAGGGTGGCGCGCCGGAGGTTCGCGGCGTACTCGGGATCGTCGTACTGGGTCTTGGGGGCAGTCGGGGCTGCTGTGCTCACGTCATCTCCTTCGATGAGGGCGCTCGCGGGAGCGCGAGACGTGACCACCGTACCATAGATGGAACGGTGTGCAACAGGTTGAACGCTCAGTCCGAGCTGGAACCCCGGACGGCGAGCGGGTTCGTGAGGAGCGACGCCGCCGCGAGCAGCGCCTCGCCGACCTCGGCGACCCGCTCGGGAGTCGTCGCGTCGGCGGGCAGCGCCGCGCCCATGGCGAGCGGCGGGTCGCTCGGATTCCATGGCGACAGGGGCACGGCGACGCCCGTGATGCCCGCGAACGACCCGCTCTCGTCGAGCGCATAGCCGCGCTCCCGCGCTTCCGCGAGGAGCGCGAGGAGCGCGTCGAGGCTCGTGACGCTGCGCTCGGTCACGGCCGCGAACGCCGAGGGCGGCAGCTGGCGGGCGACGTCCTCGTCGTCGAGGGTCATGAGGATGGCCCTGCCGGTCGCGCTCTGCGCGGCCGGCAGGCGCGAGCCGAGGGGCGTGCCGAGGCGGTGCGGAGCGCGCCCCTCGTGGCGTGCGAGGTAGAGCACGTCGGCTCCGTCGAGCATGGCGATCTGCACGACCTCCCGGTGCAGCACCTCGGAGGCCGCGCAGATCGCGAAGAACTCGCGCACCTGGTTGAACTGCAGTGCGAACGCCCCGCCGAGCTCGGCGGTGCGCCGACCGAGCCGGAAGCCGCGCGCGTCGCGCTCGATCATGCCGCCCTCCTCGAGCGCCGCGCAGAGGTTCGCGGCGGAGGACTTCGCGATGCCGACCGCTCTGGCCAGCTCGCTGAGCGTCATCGGCGCTCCGCCGGAGTCGGCCAGCGCCGTGAGGATGCGCAGGGCGCGCGTGACGGCCGGCGCCGGGTCTCGATCGGGGGCAGTGGACATGGCGCTCCTTCGCGATGCCGGCGCTCGCGCGACCGGCCTAGTAGAACTCGACGGTGTCCACCACGTTACGCAGGGGCTCGCCGTCGAGCAGGCGACGCGCGTTGTCCGCGAAGAGGCGCATGATGCGCGCGTCCTCCTGCGTCGACAGCGCCGCGGTGTGCGGGCTCACGAGAACGCGCGGATGGTCCCACAGCGGGCTCCGGTCGGGAAGCGGCTCCACCTCGAACACGTCGAGCGCCGCGTACGACACCCGGCCGTCGTCGAGGGCGGCGAGAAGCGCCGCCTCGTCGATGACGCTGCCGCGCCCGACGTTGGTCACGATGACGCCCGGCTTGACCGCGCGGAGCACCTCCTCGCCGATGAGGTGCTCGGTCTGCGCGGTGCCGGGCAGGGTGACGACGATCGCGTCGACCTCGCCGACCGCGGATGCGAGCTCGTCCACGGGGACGATGCGCTCGACGCCGTCGACAGGGCGGCCCGATCGGCTCGTTCCCCACACCCGCGCGCCGAAGGCCGCGAACCGCGAGACGACGGCCTTGCCGATGCCGCCCAGGCCGACGACGAGCACGGTCATCTCGTCGAGGTGGCGCATCGTCCAGCGGTCGTCCCACGCGTGCTCGCGCTGCGCCTGCTGCAGGCGGGGAAGCTCCTTGGCGCCCGCGAGCACGCCGAAGACGGCGAACTCCGCGAGGGTCGAGCCGTGCACGCCCGCGCTCGTCGTGAAGACGACCCGGTCGAGCTCCTCCTCGGTGAGGCCCGCGGCCTTGACCTGGGCGCCGCCGCCGGCTGCCATGACGTGCACCCAGCGGAGCCGCGGATTCGCGCGCACCGTGCGGGCGAGGGCCGCCGGGTCGGTGTCGGGGATCGAGAAGAGGATGTCGGCCGAGTCGACGAGCGCGTCGAACGCCTCCTGCTCGGCGGGCGTGCGGACGTGGGCGGGGTCCCCGCCCCAGTCCGCGGGCCACCGCATGGGGCGGCACAGGCTCGGATCGCGGACGATCTCGAGTCGCGGCTCGCGCCGCTCGAGCTCGCGGCACAGCTGCTCCGACAGGTCGGTGGCGATGACGGCGCGCAGCCGTCCGGTGCTTTCGGTCATGACCATCCTCTTCGATGTGGGGTGGTGCCAGCATACCGGCTCGGCCAAAGTTCTGTACGACGTTCCATATTCTGGCCAAAACCCGTAGAGTCGGAGCATGACCGATGACGCTCATCCTCCTCTCCGTGTCGGCGTCGTGGGCCTCGGTGCGATGGGCCTGCCGATGGCCGAGCACCTCCTGGAGGCGCACGGCGCGCTCGCGATCACGGGCCGCACGCGCCGCCATCCGTCTCTCGAGAGCGCCGGCGCGACCTGGTGCGAGACGCCGCGCGCCCTCGCCGAGCGCAGCGACGCCGTGCTCGCGATGGTGCCCGACCTTCCCGAGCTCGAGGGCCTGCTCGAGGGCGACGACGGCCTGCTCGCGGGCGTCGCGCATCCCCTCCTCCTGCTCATCGGCTCGACGTCGTCGGCCACGCGCGTGCGCGCTCTGGCCGCGGACCTCGCCGAGCGGACGGATGGCCGGGTGCGCGTGGTCGACTGCCCGGTGTCGGGCGGGGAGGACGGGGCGAGGGCGGGGACGCTCTCGATCATGATGGGCGGCGACGAGGCCGACGCCGCGCTCGCGGCGCGCGTGCTCGCTCCCTGCGGGACGCCCGTGCGCCTCGGTCCGCTCGGAGCGGGGGAGGTCGCCAAGTCGTGCAATCAGCTCGTCGTGTCGGCGACGATGCTCGCGCTCGCCGAGGCCACCGTGCTCGCCGAGCGCAGCGGGATCGACCCCGGGCAGCTGTGGGAGCTGCTCGGCGGCGGCTACGCGGGATCGAACCTGCTCCGCAGCCGGCGCGAGAAGCTCGTGGCCCGCGACTACAGCCCCTCCGGAGTCGCGAAGTACATGGTGAAGGACCTCGCGTTCGCGGACGACGTGGCAGCGGAGACGCGCACGCACCCCGCGCTGCTTCCGGCGCTGCGCGCCGCGTTCGACGAGCTCGTCGAACGCGGCCTCGGGGACGACGATCTCGTCGTGACGCGCCGCCTCGTCGAGGAGCGCTGACCCGGGCTCAGCGCGCGAGGGCGCCGATGAGGCGCAGGATCGTGCCCATGTCGTCGACGGCGGCAGCGGGCGACGACGGCGCGAAGCCCGCGACCGATGCGCCCGCGAGCGGCAGCGCCGAGCGCAGAGCCCCGATCGCCGCGACGACCTGCGACGGCTCGAGGCCGAACGGCGTGGGGGCCGTGACCCCCGACATGTGCGCGGGGTCGAGGACGTCGAGATCGATGTGCACGTAGACGCGCGCCGCGCCCGTGGCGGCCGCGGCCTCGGCGAGGGCGTCGGGGGTGAACTCCGCGGCGGGCACGCGCCGGATCGCGCTCGTCTCCAGGAAGTCGGCCTCCTCGTCCTCGAGGATCCGGGCGCCCGCGAGGACGACGCGGTCGGGCGTCACGGCGCCGCGGGGGAGCGCGAGCGTGGGCTCGCCGCCGCCCAGGACGCCGCGCAGCGACATCCCCGAGAACGCGCCGGACGGAGACGAGGACGGCTCGTGCAGGTCGGCGTGCGCGTCGAGCCACACGACCGCGAGGTCGTCGGCCGCGACGCGGCCGATCGCGGGCACCGCGACGCCGCAGTCGCCGCCGACGACGATGACCGGCTCATCGTCGTGCTCGTCGAGCGCAGCGCCGATGCCGTCGCGCACGCGCTGGAGGGCGCTCGCTCTGAGGACCCCGGTGCCCAGGGTGTCGCCCGCCTCGAGCGGAACGTCGATGCCGGTGCACGCGGAGCGGGGCAGGTCGCCGGCGATGGCCTCGGCGCCGTCGATGAGCGCCATCGCCCTCGACGAGGGGGAGCCCTGCCACTGCGGGACCACGAGGAATCGTGCCATCCTCCCATCCTGCCCCTGCCGGAGGGCGCGCGCGAGTGCGCCCGCGGACACGACGACGCCGCCCTCCCCGGGGAGAGGGCGGCGTCGGAAGGGGTCAGGCGCCGAGCTGGCCCTGCGGCTGGCCGCCGGTCTTGAGCGCCGCGAGGCGCGCTTCGACCTCGGTCAGCTCGCCGACGTCCTCGAGCGACTCGAACTGCGCGTCGAGGCTCGATGCCGCGATCTCCGCCTTGCCCGCGGCGAGGGCCTCCTGGCGGCGGACCTTGTCCTCGAAGCGGCCGAGCTCGCTCGTCGGGTCGAGCACGTCGATCGACTTGACGGCGTCGTGCACCTTGTTCTGCGCCTCGGCCGTCTTGGCGCGCGCGAGGAGCTCGGCGCGCTTGCCCTTGAGCTGCTCGAGCTTGACCTTCATGCCGTTGAGCCCGTCCTTGAGCTTGTTCACGACCTCGGTCTGCTGCTGCAGCTGCGGCTCGACGGCCTTGATCTCGTTCTCGGTCGAGATCTGACGCTGCAGGGCGACCTTCGCGAGGTTGTCGAACTTGTCGGCGTCGGCGGTGTTGCCCGATGCGCGCAGCTCGTCGGCCTTGCGGCTCGCGGCGAGCGCCTTGTTGCCCCACTCGGCCGCGGTCTGGCGGTCCTCTGCGGTGTCGCGCTCGAGCAGGCGCAGGTTCCCGATCGTCTCGGCGATGGCGGCCTCGGCGTCGGCGATGTTGTTCGTGTAGTCGCGGACGAGCTGGTCGAGCATCTTCTGGGGGTCCTCGGCCTCGTCGATGAGGGCGTTGATGTTCGCCCGGATGAGGGTCGAGATGCGTCCGAAGATCGACTGCTTGGTCATCGGTGTTTCCCTTTCGGTTGGGGTCAGGAGCGGATGGCTGTCTCAGGGCAGGGAGGGACGGATCAGAAGCGACCACCTCCGCGGCGGCCCGAGCGGCCGCCTCCGCCGAAGCTCCGGCGGCCGGATCGTCCTCCGCCGAACGACCCGCCTCCGCGGCGCCCGGAGCGCGACGAGCCGCCTCCGCCGCCGAAGAGCCCGCCCCCGCCTCCGCCGAGGAGGCCGCCGCCCCATCCGGAGTTCGAGGAGCGCCCGCCGCCGAGGGAGCTGCCGATGAGGCCGCCCAGGAGCCCGCCGAGGAAGTCGTCCCCGCCCGAGGAGCGGCCCTGCGAGCGGTACGACGACTCGAACATGCTGAGGTCGCTCTGCGTGAGGGAGATCGCGTCGTTCGCGAGACGGAGCGCGGACTGCGCGTGGCCGAGCGCGCCCGCGGGGTCGCTCTGGCGCAGGCCCTCCGCGCGCGCGAGTTCGGCGCCGGCCTGCGCGAGCCGCGTGCGGGCGTCCGAACCCACTCCGCCGCGCCGCGCCGACACGTACTCCTCGGCCGCCGAGACCTGGCTGCGCGCCTGGAGGATGGTCTGCTCGAGCATCTGCTCGGACCGCCGTCGCCGCTCGACCGCGTCGCGACCGCCGGCGAGGGCGCGGTCGATCTCCTCGTCGGCCTTCTGGAGGGCCTCGAGCATCGCGAGCGGGCGGCGCCCGGAGCCGGCGAGGTTCTGCTTCGCGGTCTGCACCTGCTGCTCGGTGCGCGCGACGGCGGCCGCGACGGCCCCGTCCTCGTCGGGCAGCTGCCGGGCCGCGGCGACGTCGCCCTCGAGCTCGAGGATGAGATCGGCCGCCTGCTTCTCGCCCTCAGCGAGCGCCGCGCCGAGCTCGTCGATCGCGGTGCCGAGGCGCCGCGCCTGGGCGATCGCCTGCTCGGCATCGCGGATGGCGACGGCGGCCTCGCCGCCCTCGCCCGAGCCGATCGCGCGCTGCGCGACGGCGAGCTGCTCGTCGGCGAACGCCAGCCGTGCCTGAGCCTGCTCGGGGTTGTCGGCCACGGTCGTGAGCGCCTCGGGCGCGTACCGGGCGCCCAGCGCCTCGAGCGCGCGGCGCGCCTCGTCGGACACGGACGCCGCCTGCGCGCGCTTCTCCTGCACCTGCGTGAGCGCCTCCGGCGCGTTCTGCTCGAGCTGGCGCAGCTGCGCGAATCCCTGCGCCTTCTCCTCGAGCGACGCCGCCGCCTGCTCGCAGAGGGCGACGATCTCGGTGTTCCACGCGCGCACGTCGGCCTCGGTGTCCTCCGTGGCGTCGTCGAGCCGCTGCTTGAGCTCGAACGCGCGCGCGAGCGACGCGCGCGCATCCGACAGCGCGGTGCGGAACTCGCCGGTCGCTTCCTCGCCGAACTGCGCGACCGCGAAGCCGAGCTCCTGCTCGCTCGAGCGGATGGCGTCGTCGGTCGCGATGAGGGCGGAGGCCGCCCGGCGCTGCAGCTCGGCGGTCGGGACCTCGGGCTCGGCGGGGGTGTCACCGGCCCCTGCCCTCTCCGCGGGGCTGCGCTTGCGCGAGAGCAGCACGACGACGATCACGATGCCCGCGATCACGACGAGGCCGATGATCCACGGCCATGCGCTGGCGCCGCCCTGTCCGCCGCCCTCGAACCCGTCGGCGGCGACGTCGACCGCGCTCGCCCAGTCGTCGTCCGCGAGGGCGTCGAAGAGGTCCTGCTCGATCGCCGCGAGACGGTCCTCGCTCACGGGGCCGTCCGCGGCGGAGGAGATGTAGAGCTGACGGCCCTCGGTCGCGATCGCGAGGAGGTACTGCGTGCTGCCGAGGTGGTTCCGGTCCGCCGTCGCGTCGGCCCACTCGATGGCGTCGGAGGGGTTCTCGAAATCGTCGACGTAGACGACCCAGAGCGAGACGTCGGTGTCGGCGACGAGCTGAGCGAGGCGCTCGTCGGCGGCGCGCTCCTCGCTCGGGGTCAGCACATCCGAGCCGTCGTAGACGTACGCGTCGCCGAGCTCGACCGGGCTCTCCGCCGAGGCCGCCATCGGGGCGCCCCCGAGGAACAGCGTCAGGCCGGCGCACAGCGCCACGGTCCACCTTGCCCGCATGGCGACTTCCCCTCCGCGGGCGCCATGGGCCCGCGAGACCGATCCTATGCACGCGGCGGCATGCGGCGGAAGACGAGGCCGCCGCGCACAGGAGATTCATCGACCGCGTCGAGCGCGCGCCGCTCCGCGACGGGTCGGCGGCCCGTGGTGGGATGGAGGGCGGGAGGACCCTCATGGACGACAGATACGGCACCGACGTGCTCGCGGCGGGATGGCGCGAGAAGGGCAGGAAGACGTCGAAGCCGGTCCCCGCGGAGCTCGACCTCGTCGTCGAGGTCGCGGGAGACGGGTACTGCGGCGCGATCACGCGCGTCGAGAACGGCAGCGTCGAGCTCGAGGACTGGAAGGGGCGCACGCGCGTCTTCCCGCTCGGCGCGGGCTTCCTCATCGACGGCGAGCCGGTCGCCCTCGTCCCGCCGAAGGCGGCACCGCAGGGCCGCCGCCGCACGGCATCCGGATCGTTCGCGGTCGAGGATCAGCGGGCGCGGGTCGCGCTGCCGAGTCGCATCCTCGTGGAGGGGAAGCACGACGCCGAGCTCGTGGAGAAGGTCTGGGGCGCCGATCTGCGCGTCGAGGGCGTGGCGGTCGAGTTCCTCCAGGGCATCGACCTCCTGCATGAGCTCCTCGAGGAGGAGCCGCCGTCGGCAAAGCGCCGCTACGGCGTGCTCGTCGACCACCTCGTCCCGGGGTCCAAGGAGTCGCGCATCGCCGAGCAGATCGCGCGCGGGCGCCACGGTGCGCACGTCCGCATCGTCGGCCATCCGTTCGTCGACGTGTGGCAGTGCGTCAAGCCGCAGGCGGTCGGCATCGCGCGCTGGCCCGTCGTGCCGCGAGGCACCGACTGGAAGACCGGCATCTGCCGCGGCCTCGGCTGGCCCGCCGAGACCAAGGAGGACCTCGGCCTCGCGTGGCAGCGCATCCTCTCGCGCGTGACGACGTACCGCGACCTCGAGCCCGAGCTGCTCGGCAGGGTCGAGGAGCTCATCGACTTCGTCACGGCCCCGTGACCCGCGGCGCCTGACCCACGGGGAGGGCACGGCGGCGGAAAGTACCCTGGAGGCATGCCCGAGCCCCGCACCTTCCGCGACCATCCCGTCTCGTTCGTCCGCCGCAGCGGGCGCATGTCGGAGGCGCAGGAGCGCGCGTGGGCCGAGCTCGCGCCGACGTACTTCTTCGACGTGCCGCGGGCGATCGCGTCGACATCGGTCCACCCCGACGCGCGGTTCGTCCCCGCGCAGGAGTACGGCCGCGTGGCGCCGCTCATCGTCGAGATCGGGTCGGGGCAGGGGCACGCGATCGTGCACGCCGCGTCGACCCGGCCCGACGTCGACTTCCTCGCCGTCGAGGTGTTCCGCGCGGGGCTCGCGCGGACGATGCTCGACGCCGACGCCGCCGGCGTGCGCAACCTCCGTCTCATCGAGGCGAACGCGCCCGAGGTGCTCGAGACGCTCCTGCCGGAGGGCGGCGCCGACGAGGTCTGGATCTTCTTCTCCGACCCGTGGCACAAGAAGCGGCACACGAAGCGTCGGATGATCCGCCCCGGGTTCGGCGCCACGGCGGGCCGAGCCCTGCGCGACGGCGGCCTCCTGCGCCTCGCGACGGACTGGGAGGACTACGCCCTGCAGATGCGCGAGGTGCTCGACGACGCGCCCGAGTTCGAGCGCGCGTTCGACGGGGACTGGGCCGACCGCTTCGACGGACGGGTGATGACGGCCTTCGAGCGCAAGGGCATCGAGAAGGGGCGCGAGATCCGCGATCTCGTCTACCGCCGCGTCGCGCGGAGCTGACGGGTGGCCGTGCCCGGTGCGCGCGCCGTCGCGCCGCTCCCGCTCGCCGCCGCGCTTCTCACGTGCCTCGCGGCTCCGGCGTTCTTCGTGCTGCTCGTGCCGTGGCTCGGATGGCTGCTGCTCGCGGCCGGCATCGCCCTCGCGATCGCGGCGGACCGGTCGCGCGGTGTCGCGCCCTGGGCCCTCGCGCCATCCGCGCCATCCGCGCCCGGGCCATCCGCGCCCATGCCCTCCCTCGCGCGGGATCTGTCGCTCATCGCGATCGGGCTGCTCATCGTGAGCGCCATCCCGCTCGCGGCCGAGCTCGACGACGCCGCGATGATCCGCTTCACGATCGCGCTCGGCGGCGCGGTCGCCGTGCCGTACGCGGTCTCGCGGTTCGTCTACCGCGACCGCGCGATCGCGTTCCCGTGGCGGACGGGCCGGCGCTGGACGCGCCTGCAGTGGGGGTGGCTCGTCGCGGTGCTCGCGCTCGGATGGCTGATCCTGCCGTTCTACTTCATCACGTCGGGCGTGTACCGCAACTGGCCGGTGGTCGACACCGCCGACCTCATCGCGCGGCTCTTCGTGGGCGTGGGCGCCGTGGGCATCTGGGACGAGCTCTTCTTCGTGTGCACGGTGTTCGCGCTGCTGCTGCGGCACTTCCCGACGACGGCCGCCAACGCGCTCCAGGCGATCGTGTTCGTGTCGTTCCTGTGGGAGCTCGGCTACCGCGCGTGGGGTCCCGTGCTGACGATCCCGTTCGCGCTGCTGCAGGGGTGGATCTTCCTGCGCACGCACTCGCTGGCCTACGTCGTGACCGTGCACCTGCTCTTCGACGCCGTCGTGTTCCTCGTGCTCGTGCACGCGCACAACCCCGGAGCCGTCCCGTTCTTCCTGGTGTGAGGAGACCCGCATGACCGATCGGATGGACGTCGAGACCGTCGTCGTCGGAGGCGGCGTCGTCGGCGCCGCGACCGCGTGGGCGCTCGCCCGCGAAGGGCGCGAGGTCGTGCTGCTCGAGGCGCACGAGGCCGCCCACGCGCTCGGCGCCTCACACGCGTCGACCCGCAACTTCAACCCGTCGTACGCGGAGCCCGCGTACCTGCGGCTGCTCACGCGTGCGCTGCCCCTGTGGCGCGAGCTCGAGGCGGAGTCGGGCGAGACCATCCTCGAGCAGACCGGCATCGTGAACCGCGGGCCCGTTCCCGATGCCGAGCGCCTGCGCGAGAACGCGCCGCGCGCCGGGTTCGCCGTGGAGACGGTTCCCGCGGGCGAGGCCGCGCGCCGCTGGCCGGGGATGCGGTTCGCGAGCGACGCGCTCTTCCTGCCGGACGGCGGGCGGATCTGGGCCGAGCGCGCCGTCCGCGCGTTCCACGCCCTCGCTGCGCGCTTCGGCGGAGACATCCGACACGGCGTGCGCGTCGACGGGATCCGCGTCCTCGGCGACGGGACGGCCGAGGTGCGCGCCGGCGATCTCGTCGTCCGCGCGCGCCGTGCGGTCGTCGCGGCGGGCGCGTGGTCGTCGGAGCTGCTCGCGGGCGTCGTCGGCCTGCCGCGCCTGCGGGTCACGGAGGAGCATCCCGCCCACTTCGCGCTCGCCGCGGGCGACGACGGCGCGGGCTGGCCGAGCGTCAACCACTTCGCCGAGCCGTCCGGGTTCGGATGGCTCGGGCCGATCTACGGGCTCGTGTCGCCGGGCGAGGGCCTCAAGGTCGGATGGCACGGCGCGGGCCCCGAGGTCACACCCGCGACGCGCACGTTCGCGCCCGAGGAGCACGTCGTCGCCGCACTGCGCGCGTATGTGCGCGAGTGGATGCCCGGCGCGGACCCCGATCGGCTGGAGCCGATCAGCTGCACGTACACGTCGCGCGAGGGCGAGGACTTCATCCTCGACGCGGCGGGGCCGATCATCGTCGCCGCGGGCTTCGCGGGGCACGGGTTCAAGTTCGCCCCCGCGCTCGGCGAGCACCTGGCTTCCCTCGCGACCGGCGCGGGCCATCCGGATCCGTTCTTCGCCCTGCGACGGTGATCCGTGCGCCGATCCCGCGACGTGAGCGGGGTTGGCCCGGTGTCCTCGTGTGCGTGTCTCGGTGTGGGTGGGTATGGGCGCCGGTTAGCCGCGCGTGGTGAGACATGCGGGTCCGGTGGGGCGAGAGGTGCGTCCGACCTGCCGGGTCGGCGCGGGAGGACCAGGCCGGCTGTCGGATGCCCGTGCGAGGCTGGGAGCATGAGCGACGACACCCTGCGGACCTCCGCGCTCGCGGCCCTCCGGAAGCTCGTGGGGCGGGATGACGCCGACTTCCACGAGGGGCAGTTCGAGGCGATCGAGGCGCTCGTGGGCGGACGCCGCCGCGCGCTCGTCGTGCAGCGGACCGGGTGGGGCAAGTCGGCCGTGTACTTCGTGGCGACGAGGCTGCTCCGAGACGCGGGAGCCGGGCCGACGGTGCTCGTGTCGCCCCTCATCGCCCTCATGCGCGACCAGATCGCAGCCGCGCAGCGGGCCGGCGTCCGCGCCGTGGCGATCAACTCGACGAACGCGCACGAGTGGACCGACGTCCTCGCGCAGCTCGACGCCGACGAGGTCGACGTGCTGCTCGTGTCTCCTGAGCGGCTCAACAACCCGACGTTCCGCGACGAGCAGCTGCCCGCCCTCGTGCGGCGGATCGGCATGCTCGTCGTCGACGAGGCCCACTGCATCAGCGACTGGGGTCACGACTTCCGCCCCGACTACCGGCGCCTGCGCGACCTCATCGCGCAGATGCCGCCGTCCGTCCCTGTGCTCGCGACGACGGCCACCGCGAACAGCCGCGTGGTCGCCGACGTCGTCGAGCAGCTGGGTGCGGAGGGCGTGACGACGATCCGCGGCCCGCTCGCACGCGCGTCTCTGCGCCTCGGCGTGCTGCGGCTCCCCGACGCGACGGCGCGTCTCGCGTGGCTGCTCAGCCACCTCGATGAGCTGCCGGGGTCGGGCATCATCTACACGCTCACGGTCGCCGCCGCGAACGACACCGCCCGGCTCCTGCGCGATCACGGCCACGCCGTGCGCGCGTACACCGGGCAGAGCGACGCCGACGAGCGCGCGGAGTCGGAGGCGATGCTCAAGCGGAACGAGGTCAAGGCGCTCGTCGCGACGAGTGCGCTCGGCATGGGCTTCGACAAGCCCGACCTCGGCTTCGTGCTCCATCTGGGTGCCCCGTCGTCGCCCGTGGCGTACTACCAGCAGGTCGGCCGTGCGGGCCGCGCGACGGCGTCCGCGGATGTCGTGCTGCTTCCGGGCCCCGAGGACCGCGACATCTGGCACTACTTCGCGACCGCGTCGATGCCCGACCAGGAGCGCGCCGAGCGCGTGCTGTCGGCCCTCGGAGCGGCCGATCGTCCGCTGTCGACGGCTGCGCTCGAGGCGGTCGTCGACATCCGGCGCACGCCCCTCGAGCTGCTCCTCAAGGTGCTCGACGTCGACGGCGCGGTGCGGCGCGAGAAGGGCGGATGGGCCGCGACCGGCATCCCGTGGACGTACGACGCCGAGCGGTACAGCCGCATCGCCGCCGAGCGTCGCATCGAGCAGGAGCACATGCTCGAGTACGAGACGACCACCGGGTGCCGCATGGAGTTCCTGCAGCGCCGTCTCGACGACGACACCGCGGCGCCGTGCGGGCGCTGCGACAACTGCGCGGGACCGTGGCTCTCCGCCGAGATCGGCCAGGGCGTCTCGGCGTCCGCCGCCTCCGCCCTCGACCGCGTCGGCGTGCCCATCGAGCCGCGGCGCCAGTGGCCGTCCGGTCTCGATCGGCTCGGCGTGCCCCTCAAGGGCCGCATCCCGGCCGAGGAGCAGGCGGCCGAGGGTCGCGCGCTCGCCCGCCTGACCGATCTCGGCTGGGGCGGTGCCCTGCGCGAGATCTTCGCCGCGGGCGCGCCCGACCAGCCCGTGCCCCCGCGCCTGCTCGACGCCTGCGTGCGCGTGCTCGCCGACTGGGGCTGGGACGAGCGCCCCGTCGCCGTCGTCTCCGTGACCTCGCGCTCCCACCCGCAGCTCGTCGCCTCGACCGCCCAGGGGCTCGCGCGGGTCGGGCGCCTGCCCTACCTCGGCGAGCTGGCCCTCGATCCCACCGCGCCGGTCGGCCGCCCCGGCGGCAACAGCGCGTTCCGCGTCGCCGACCTGCACGGTCGCCTCGACGCGTCCCCGCTCGCGGTGCCGGCGGGGCCGATCCTGCTCGTCGACGACCTCGCCGACAGCCGGTGGACGCTCACGCTCGCCGCGCGCGAGCTCCGCAGGGCCGGCGCCACGGCCGTCCTGCCGTTCGCCCTCGCTCTCCGGAGCTGAGCGGCGCCGAGCAGGCTCAGCGCCCCGCGTCGAGTGCGCCCGGCGCCGACAGCGGGCTCAGCGCCCGGCCGCGCGGTTCGTCTTCGCGGTCGCGGGCGCCGTCCACGGATCCTCCGGCCACGGATGGCGCGGGTAGCGCCCGCGCATCTCCCTGCGCACCTGCTGGTACGGGCCGTTCCAGAAGGACGCGAGGTCGTCGGTCACGGCGAGAGGACGCCGCGCGGGGGAGAGCAGATGGAAGAGCACGGGCACGCGCCCCTCGACCAGGCGCGGCGTCTGCGCGAGGCCGAAGACCTCCTGCAGCTTCACGGCGACGACGGGCCGTGCATCCACATCGCCGGCGTAGTCGATGCGCACGCGCGACCCGGATGGCACGGCGAGCCGCTCGGGCACGAGCTCGTCGAGGCGCGCGGCCTCCGGCCAAGGGAGCAGGCGCCGCAGCGCCGCCTCGACGTCGATCCCGTGCAGGGACGCGTCGGCGCGCAGGCGGGAGAGGTCGGGCCCCAGCCAGTCGTCGATGCGCGCGAGCAGGGAGGCATCGTCGACCGCGGGCCACGGGCGGCCGATCTCCCGGTGCACGAGCGCGAGGCGCGCGCGCAGGGCGAGCGCCTCGGGACGCCACGCGAGCGCGTCGATGCCTCTCTCGCGGACGTGCGCGGCGAAGGCGGGGCCGACGTCCTCGGGGGTCGCCGCGATGGGCGTCTCGGCGAGCAGGATGGCGCCGAGGCGGCGGGTGCGGCGGACGCGCACGCGACCGCCCTCGATGCGTGCGGCGCGCTCGTCGCTCGTGAGCCCCGCCCCGATCGCGAGCGCGTCCTCCTCGGCGAGCGCGGCGGCCATCCGGATGACGGCGCCGGTGCCCTCGGCAGCGCGGCCCTCTGCGCGCTGGACCTCCCAGACCGCGAGCCACTCCGACGCGCTCAGCGCACTGCCCGGGGGAAGCGCGGCGCGCGTGCCGCTCGCGAGGAGGTACGTCCGGTCGTGCGGGCCCGTGCGCCGAGCGATCCAGTCGGGCCGCGCGAGGGCGACGACGGCTCCCGGCGCGGATGCTCCCGGCGCGGATGGCCCGGGATCGGACCCGCCCGGCGCGGATGGCCCGGAACCGGACCCGCGGGGCGCCGCGTCGGATGCCGCGATCCGGGCGAGCCGGGTCGTCTCGCGCCGCCAGCGCGCGGCGCCCGGGCCGCGGCCATCCCTGAGCTCGCGGAGCATCCGCCCGAGGTCGGCGTCGGCATCGCGGTGGTCGTCGGAGATCGCCGCGACGACCTCGGCGGCCGCGCGCGCATCGCCGAGCATCGCGGCGCCCTCGAGGAGGGCCCGCGCCTCGCGAGCGCCGACGGGAAGCGGTGCGATGCGGCGCCCGAGATCCGTCGGCCGTCCGCTCGCGTCGGTCAGCTCGAGCGCGTGCAGCACGGAGAGCGCCTGAGCGACCGCGGCGCGCGGGGGAGGGGTGAGGAGGGCGAGGCCCTCGCCGCCCGGCGTGCCCCACGCTCCCGCGAGGAGCATGGCGTCGACGAGGTCGGCCGAGGCGATCTCGGGTGCAGCGGCAGCCGGCATCCGCGCGAAGTCGACCTCCGCGTAGGCGCGCACCGCTCGGCCGGGGCCCTGCCGTGCCGCGCGCCCGGCTCGCTGGTCCGCGCTCGCTCGCGACGAGCTGACCGTCACGAGGCCCGTCATGTCGCGGCCGCGGTCTCGGCGCACCTCGCGCGAGAGGCCCGCGTCGACGACGAGCCGCACACCGGGCACCGTGAGCGAGCTCTCGGCGAGCGCCGTGCTCACGACGATGCGGGGCGGCTCCCCGGCGCGGCGCCCCTGCGTGGCGCGATCCTGCTCGCGGGCGGGCAGCCGGCCGTGCAGGGGGAGGACCTCGATGTCCGCCGCGCGGTCGCGGATGAGCCGCACGAGCTCGTCGACATCGCGCGCCGAGGGCACGAAGACGAGGGCATCGCAGCCGTCCTCGCGCTGTGCGGACGTCGCGACGCGGGCGAGGTGCGCGAGGTGCGCGCGCGTGACGCCGCGCTCGTCGAGGCGCGGTGCATCTCCCGGCGCGTACTCGATCGCGAGCGGATGGAGGGGCGACGGCACGTCGACGACGGGCGCGGGATGATCGGCGCCGCCGAGCAGGCGGGCGACGGCGTCCGCATCGAGGGTCGCCGACATGGCCGTCACGACGAGGTCGTCGCGGAGCGCGCGTGCCTCGGCGAGCATCCCGAGGAGGAGGTCGCCGTCGAGCGAGCGCTCGTGCACCTCGTCGAGGATGACCGCGTCGACGCCGTCGAGACCGGGATCGGCGAGCAGTCGGCGCAGCAGCACGCCGGGGGTGAGGACCTCGATGCGCGTGCGCGGGCCGACCTCGCGCTCGCCGCGGACGCTGAAGCCGACCGGGCCGCCGAGCTCCGACCCGTCCAGCTGCGCGATGCGGCGGGCGGCCGCGCGCACGGCGACCCGCCGCGGCTGCGTCACGAGCACGCGGCCCTCGACCGCGTTCGCGAGCAGCGGTGGCACGAACGTGGTCTTGCCCGTTCCGGGCGGCGCCGTCACGACGAACGCGCCGTGCCGGGCTGCCGAAAGCAGCGCGTCGCGCGCCGTCGACACCGTGAGCCCCGCGCCGAGCGCGGCGAGGTCGAAGCGGTGCGGGTCGGCCATCGTCCGATTCTCTCAGGGGGCGGGAACGGCGAAGGCCCCGCTCGCAGACGAGCGGGGCCTTCGCACCGGGTGCCCCCGGAGGGATTCGAACCCCCGACCTTCGGTACCGGAAACCGGCGCTCTATCCCCTGAGCTACGGAGGCGTGCTGATCGAGCTTATCAGCGCGGCGAGGGTGTCTCGTACACGTCGGGCGCCGCCGGGAGCGCCGGCTCGGGCTGGTTCTCCGCGGCCTCGACCTGCACGGGGGCCGTGATCTCCGCGATGGCCGCGACGAGGCGCTCCGCGAGATGGGCGTGTCCGGCGTCGGAGGGGTGCCGCGCGCCGCGCTCCGACGTGTCGATGAGCCGCAGGTAGTCGGCGGCCGTGATCCACTCGTCCTGCACGGGCGAGATGTACGGCCATCCGCGGTCCGTCGCGAGCGCCGAGAGCCTGCGGTCGAGCTCCGCCGTCGTGTCCTCGACCGGAAGGATGTGCGGCGCGGGGCCGAGGATGACGATCGCGGCGTCGGGGTAGAGCTCCGCGAGCGCGTCCCATGCCGCATTCACCGCGCCCGCGTAGCGCGACAGGTCCTGTCGGCGGTCGTTGATCGAGCCCTGGACGATGACGAGATCCGGATCGAGCGCGGGATCGAGCGCGGCGATGCGCTCGCCGAAGGCCGGGCCGTCGATCCCCGGCTTGAGGTACCCGCTGCCCCGCACGCCGTCGACGACGGTCTCCCAGCCCTCGAGCTCCCCGAAGCGGTACGCGTACCCGCCCGTCGGGGTCGTCGCCGCCGAGCCGTAGGTCCACGAATCGCCGAAGACGAGCACCGTCGGGTCGTCGGGCAGCGCGATCGTCGCGGTGCTCTCGGCGGAAGCCGCCTCGCGATCGGACGCGCCCGCCGCGTCGGGCACGGGAAGCGGCGCCCAGGGCCGCCAGACCCCGAGCACGAGGGCGGCGGCGAGCAGGAGGAAGCCGATCGCCGCGGCGAGCACGACGGGCCGGCGGGTCGGGTGCGCCGCGGTCATGCGAACGAGGATAAGCACTCGGCGTGGCCACACCGTGCGTCGTCATAAACTTGTGACGCTATGAACCCGGATTCCCTCGCCGCCGCCCTGCTCGCCGTCCTCTCTCCGATCGCCGAGCGTCGCCGCCCCGAGGAGTCCCTCGACCTGGCCGCCGCCGACGTCGTCTTCGAGCGCCCGAAGAACCGCGATCACGGCGACTGGGCCACGAACATCGCCATGAAGCTCGCCAAGCGCCTCGGCGCGAACCCGCGCGAGCTCGCGCAGGAGATCGCCGACGCCCTCGGCTCGGTCGACGGCATCGCGTCGGTCGAGGTCGCGGGCCCCGGCTTCATCAACATCCGCCTCGACGCCGCCGCGGCTGGGGCCCTCGCGAAGACGATCGTCGACGCGGGCGCGGCATACGGGCGCAACGAGACGCAGGTCGGCAACACGATCAACCTCGAGTTCGTGAGCGCGAACCCCACGGGCCCGCTCCACATCGGCCACACGCGCTGGGCCGCGCTCGGCGACTCGATCGCGCGCGTGCTCAAGGCGAGCGGCGCCGACCTCGTCAGCGAGTACTACATCAACGACGCGGGCGCGCAGATGGACAAGTTCGGCGCGAGCGTGCTCGCGGCGGCCAAGGGGGAGCCGACGCCGGAGGGCGGCTACCCGGGCCAGTACATCGCCGATCTCGCTGCGCACGTCCTCGAGCAGCGCCCCGATCTGCTCGAGCTCGACGACGACGCGCAGCTCGCCGTCGCCCGCGAGCTCGGCTATGCGCGCCAGCTCGAGGAGATCAAGCAGTCCCTCGAGACGTTCAACGTGCACTTCGACGTCTTCTTCAGCGAGCGCACGCTGCACGAGAAGGGCGCCGAGGGCGCCAGCGCGATCGACCAGGCCATCGACCGCCTGGCCGAGCAGGGACACGTGTTCGAGGACGGCGGTGCCGTCTGGGTGCGCACGACCGCGTTCGGCGACGACAAGGACCGCGTCGTCCGCCGCTCCGACAGCGAGATCTACACGTACTTCGCTGCCGACGCGGCGTACTACCTCTCGAAGTCCGACCGCGGCTATCAGCACAAGATCTACCTGCTGGGCGCCGACCACCACGGCTACGTCCACCGTCTCAAGGCCCTCGCGGGCGCGGCGGGCGACGACCCCCAGAAGGACATCGAGGTGCTCATCGGGCAGCTCGTCTCGGTGAACGGGGCGCGCCTGTCCAAGCGCGCGGGCAACATCATCGAGATGGACGACCTCATCTCGTGGATCGGGACGGACGCGCTGCGGTACTCGCTCGCGCGGTATCCCGCCGACTCGCCGCTCGCGCTCGACCCCGAGCAGCTGCGCAGGCGCACGAACGACAACCCGGTCTTCTACGTGCAGTACGCGCACGCGCGCACGGTGAACGTCGCGCGCAACGCCGTGGACGCGGGAGTCGACCGCTCGACGTTCGCGCCCGAGCTGCTCGACCACGAGACCGAGAGCGCGCTGCTCGGCGCCCTCCAGGAGTTCCCCCGCGTCGTGGCGTTCGCCGCCGAGCTGCGCGAGCCGCACCGCATCGCGCGCTACCTCGAGGAGCTCGCCGGCCTGTACCACCGCTGGTACGACAGCTGCCGCGTCACGCCCAAGGGCGACGAGTCCGTCGAGCCCGTGCACGGCACGCGCCTGTGGCTCAACGACGCGACCGGCCAGGTGCTCCGCAACGGGCTCGACCTCCTCGGTGTGAGCGCGCCCGAGCGGATGTGACGTGGCGCGCCGCCGTCGTCCGCTGCGGGCGCTCGTCGCCGTCGGCGTGATCGTCGCGGTCGCGGTCGCGGCGTTCCTCGTCGGCGAGGCGGTCGCGCGCGAGCTCGTGAAGCAGCAGGTGCGCGACGTGATCGTGTCGGAGCTCGCGCTGCCGGCCGACCAGCCCATCGAGGTCGGGGTCGGCGGGCTCGTCATCCCGCAGCTCATCGCGGGCCGGCTCGACGACCTCGCCGTCGCGAGCGACGACGTCGCGGTCGGCGGGCTGTCCGGCGACGTCGCGGTGCGCGCGCACGGGGTGCCTGTGCGGGGAGACGACCTGAGCGCGCTCGGCGGCACCGCCGCCATCCGGATGGACGCGGCGGATGTCGACGCGCTGCTCGCCGCGGTCGGCGGCAGCTGGGCGACGTGGGGGGATGCCGCCGTGCAGCTCCCCGGGCCCGCCGCGCGCCTGTCGACGCACGTGAGCCTGCTGGGCGCGGACATCCCGCTGTCGTTCACCGCCGTGCCGAGCGTGTCGGACGGCGACGTCGTGCTCACCCCCGAGGCGATCTCGATCGGCGACCTCGAGCTGACCGCGGACACGCTCGCGCAGGCGCCGGTCGACCTCAGCGCCCTCGCGCGGCCGTTCACACTGTGCCGCGTCGACGCGCTCCCCGACGGCCTCGAGGTGACCGCGGCCGACATCGACGATGAGCATCTCGTCGTCCGCCTCGCGTTCGCCGACGGCGTCCTCTCTGACCCCGACGCCCTCGCCGCGGCGAGCTGCGGCTGATGCGTCGTCGTGCGTCGTCCCGCGGCACGGGTCGCGCGCGGCGTGCCATAGACTCTCAGTCACCGCGGCGACGTGACCATCCCGCGCCGCGGCGAACCCCCATCCACTGATTGGTGCCCCGTGTCCTCGTCCGCCCTCGCGCCCGAATGGCTCACGTCTCCCGCTGACCCGAACGACCTCGCGCCCGGTGTCTGGCCGGCATCGGCGTCGCGCGACGCGAACGGGGTGCTCGTCATCGGCGGGGTGCCCGCCACGGCGCTCGCGCGCGAGTTCGGGACCCCGGTCGTCGTGATCGACGAGGACGAGGCGCGCTTGCGCGCCGTGCGCACGCGCGAGGCGTTCGCGTCCGCTGCGGCTCGCCGCGGCGGCGACGCGCGCGTCTACTACGCCGGCAAGGCGTTCCTGAGCGCCGAGATCGCGCGGTGGATGGTCGACGCGGGCCTGCGGATCGACGTCTGCTCGGGCGGCGAGCTCGCGGTCGCCCTGGCCGCCGGCGTGGCGCCATCGCACATCGGCTTCCACGGCAACAACAAGCAGGTGTGGGAGCTCGAGCGCGCCGTCACCGCCGGCGTGGGCACGATCATCGTCGACTCGCTCATCGAGATCGAGCGCCTCGCGGCGATCACGGAGCGCCTCGATGTCACGCAGAGCGTGCTCGTGCGCGTCAACAGCGGTGTGCACGCCGAGACGCACAGCTTCCTCGCGACGGCGCACGAGGACCAGAAGTTCGGGTTCCCGCTCAGCGCGGCCGAGGAGGCGGTGGCCCGCATCCGCGAGCTGCCGCACGTGCGCTTCGCCGGCCTGCACTGCCACATCGGCTCGCAGATCTTCGGCGTCGCCGGCTTCCGCGAGTCGGCCTCGCGGCTCGTCGAGCTGCACGAGCGCCTCCTCGCGGGCGGGGAGATCCCGCTGCTCAACCTCGGCGGGGGCTTCGGGATCGCCTACACGCGAGCCGACGATCCCTCGCCCATCGAGGAGCTCGCGGAGGGCATCGTCGGGGCCGTCGCGGACGAGTGCGACGCGCGCGGCATCCCGCTGCCGACCCTCGCCTTCGAGCCGGGCCGCAGCATCATCGGCACCGCGGGCGTCACGCTCTACGAGGTCGGCACCGTGAAGCCGGTCCGCGTGCAGACGCCCGACGGAGAGCGCGACCGCCTCTACGTGAGCGTCGACGGCGGCATGAGCGACAACGCGCGCGGCGCGCTGTACGGCGCTCAGTACTCGGCGCGGCTCGCGTCGCGCGAGGGGATGGACGCTCCCGCGCTCGTGCGCGTCGTCGGCATGCACTGCGAGTCGGGCGACATCGTCGTCGACCACGAGTACCTTCCGGGCGACGTCACGCCCGGCGACCTGCTCGCCGTCCCCGCGACGGGCGCGTACACCGTGCCGCTCGCGAGCAACTACAACCACGTCCCGCGTCCGCCCGTCGTGGCGGTCCGCGGGGGGAGCGCCCGCGTGATCGTGCGCGGCGAGACGATCGACGATCTGCTCGCCCGCGACGCCGGGCTCGACACCGAGACCGGCCTCGCGGCCGGAGAGGGAGAAGGATGATCGACCACCGCACGCTGAGGGTCGCCCTGCTGGGCGCCGGTTCCGTCGGCTCGCAGGTCGCGCGCCTGCTTCTCGAGCACGGCGACGACCTCGCCGAGCGCAGCGGCGCGAGCCTCGAGCTCTCGGGCATCCTCGTCCGCGACCTCGACGCCCCTCGCGACGTCGAGCTCCCGCGCGAGCTGCTCACGACCGACGCCGAGAACCTCATCGTCGGCGCCGACATCGTCATCGAGCTCATGGGCGGCATCGAGCCCGCCCGCACCCACATCCTCACCGCCCTGAACTCGGGCGCCGACGTCGTGACGGGCAACAAGGCCCTCCTCGCCGCTCACGGCGCCGAGATCTTCGACGCCGCCGACCAGGTCGGCGCGTCCGTCTCGTACGAGGCCGCCGTCGCAGGCGCGATCCCGATCATCCGCCCCCTGAAGGACTCGCTCGCAGGCGACCGGATCGTCCGCATCTTCGGCATCGTCAACGGCTCGACGAACTTCATCCTCGACAAGATGGACCGCGAGGGGCTCTCCGCCGAGGAGGCGCAGCGCATCGCGACGGACCTCGGCTACCTCGAGGCCGACCCGACCCTCGACCTCGAGGGATACGACGCGGCCCAGAAGGCGGCCATCCTCGCGAGCCTCGCGTTCCACACCGAGGTCGCGATGGAGCACGTGCACCGCGAGGGCATCGAGTCGATCACGGCCGACATGATCGAGGGCGCGCGCCGCGCGGGCTTCGTCATCAAGCTCCTCGCCGTGTGCGAGCGCCTGCCCGGCGCCGAAGGGGAGGACGAGTCGATCTCGGTGCGCGTGTATCCCGCGCTCATCAGCCGCGACCATCCCCTCGCGACGGTGCACGGCGGCAACAACGCCGTGTTCGTCGAGGCCGAGGCGGCGGGCCCCCTCATGTTCTACGGCGCGGGAGCGGGCGGCGTGCAGACCGCGTCGGCCGTGCTCGGCGACGTCGTCTCGGCCGCCCGCCGCCACATCGCCGGCGGCGTGGGCGTGGGGGAGTCGGCGCGCCAGAGCCTGCCGACCGCCGAGATCGGGCGCATCACGACGCGCTACCAGATCACCCTCGAGGTGTCGGACGAGCAGGGCGTGCTCGCGACGATCGCGGGCATCCTCAACGACGGCGGCGTCTCCGCGGCGACCGTCGAGCAGACCGTCGATGACGAGGGCACCGCCCGCATCGTGATCGGAACCCACAGGGCTCGGGAGCAGGCGCTCAGCGACACCGTCGCCCGCCTCGCTCAGAGCGATGTCGTCGAGCGCGTGGCCTCGGTGCTGCGCGTGGAAGGAGAATGACCATGGCCCACGTCTGGCGCGGAGTGATGCGCGAGTACGCCGACCGTCTGGGCGTCACCGACGCCTCGACCGTCGTGACCCTCGGCGAGGGCGGCACGCCGCTCATCCCGGCACCCGCCCTGTCGCAGCGCACGGGCGCGGATGTCTGGATCAAGTTCGAGGGCATGAACCCGACCGGCTCGTTCAAGGACCGCGGCATGACCGTCGCGCTCTCGCGCGCCGTCGAGCACGGCGCGAAGGCCGTCATCTGCGCGTCGACCGGCAACACGTCGGCCTCGGCCGCGGCGTACGCCGCACACGCGGGGATCACCGCGGCGGTCCTCGTGCCCGAGGGCAAGATCGCCATGGGCAAGCTCAGCCAGGCCGTCATCCACGGCGGCCAGCTCATCCAGATCCGCGGCAACTTCGACGACTGCCTCGAGATCGCGCGCGAGCTCAGCGAGAGCTACCCCGTGCACCTCGTGAACTCGGTCAACCCCGACCGCATCGAGGGCCAGAAGACCGCGGCGTACGAGATCGTCTCGCAGCTCGGCGACGCCCCCGACTTCCACTTCATCCCGATCGGCAACGCCGGCAACTACACCGCCTACTCGCGCGGGTACGTCGAGGACGCCGAGGCCGGCACGTCGACGCGCGTGCCGCGCATGTTCGGCTTCCAGGCCGAGGGCTCGGCGCCGATCGTCCGCGGCGAGGTCGTGAAGAACCCGGAGACGATCGCCACGGCCATCCGCATCGGCAACCCCGCCTCGTGGGAGCTCGCCCTCGCGGCGCGCGAGAAGACCGACGGGTACTTCGGCGCGGTCTCCGACTCGGCCATCCTCGCCGCGCAGCGGCTCCTCGCGAGCACGGCCGGCGTGTTCGTCGAGCCGGCGTCCGCGATCGGCGTCGCCGGTCTCCTCGAGCGCGCCGAGGCGGGCGCGATCCCCGCGGGCTCGCGCGTCGCGATCACCGTCACGGGGCACGGGCTCAAGGATCCGCAGTGGGCGCTCAAGCAGGAGGACGGCTCGGAGGTGACCCCGACGGTCGTCGACGCCTCGACCTCCGACGTCGCCGACGTGCTCGGGCTCGCTCCCGTCGGAGCGCCCGCGTGACGCCAGCCCGGCGCTCGGTGCACGTCCGCGTGCCGGCCACGAGCGCCAACCTGGGCCCCGGGTTCGACACCCTCGGCCTCGCGCTGTCGGCGTACGACGAGCTCACCGTGACGGCCCTGCCGGAGGGCGAGCTCGAGATCGAGGTGACCGGCTCGGGCGCGGAGGAGATCCCCCGCGACGAGTCGCACCTCATCGTGCGCGCCATCCGCCACGTCTTCGCCGATGCGGGGCGCCCCGCGCCGGGCCTGCGGCTCGTCGCGCACAACGGCGTCCCGCACGGGCGCGGACTCGGCTCCTCGGGCGCCGCCGTCTCGGCCGGCGTGCTCGCCGCGAAGGGGCTCCTCGAGGGCGACGTCGAGCTCTCCGAGAACGACCTCCTCCGCCTCGCGACCGAGCTCGAAGGACACCCGGACAACGTCGCACCCGCCCTCTTCGGCGGGCTCACGATCGCGTGGGTCGACGAGCGGGGCCCGCAGCACAAGAAGCTCCTCGTGCATCGCGGCGTCGCGCCCGTCGTCTTCGTGCCGGAGACGACCATGTCGACGTCCCTCGCACGCAGCCTGCAGCCCCTGCAGGTGCCGCGCGAGGACGCCGTGTTCAACGTCTCGCGCTCGGCGCTCCTCATCGCAGCGCTCACGCAGAGCCCCGAGCTGCTGCTCGCCGCGACAGAGGACAAGCTCCACCAGAACTACCGCGCCGAGGCGATGCCCGAGACGCACCGGCTCGTGCAGGCGCTGCGCGCGGCGGGCTTCGCGGCCGTCGTCTCGGGCGCGGGCCCGAGCGTCCTCGTCCTCGCCGACGGCCCCGGCCGCCGCGTCGAGGCAGCCGAGCTCGTCGCCCGCGTCGCGGACACCCCGTGGGACGCCCTCATGCTCGCCGTCGATTTCAAAGGTGGTACAGTGAGGGACATCCCGGTGGGTGCTGAATAGCACGTTCGAAGCCACCGTCGCAATTCTGCGAAGCCCCCGCACGATCCCCGCCGTCTCCGAGACCGGCCGAGATCCACGCGCGTCGTGGCGCGCGTCACGCGAATCCCGCCAGTGCGGTTCGGGTCATGCCACGCAATACCGACAGGAGTACTCGTGGAGCCGATCTCCGAGATCCAGAACGACGCCGTCGGCGGAGAAGAGACCCTCTTCGACGCGCAGCCCGAGGCGCAGGCGACCGAGACGTCGCCCGCCGAGAGCCCGCAGGCCGACGCCCAGCCCGCCGCAGATGCGGCACCCGCCGAGGAGGCGCCCGCCAAGCCCGTGCGCAAGCGCGCGCCGCGCCGCGTGAAGTCGGCCGGCACGGCCGACGCGGCCGTCGAGGCGCCCGGCGAGGAGGCCCCCGCGGCCGAGGAGGCACCCGCCGCTGACGAGGCGCCCGCGGCTGAGGAGGCGCCCGCGAAGCCGGTGCGCAAGCGCGCGCCGCGCCGCACGAAGAAGGCCGACCCCGTCGTCGAGACGCCGGCAGAGGAGGCCCCGCAGGCCGACGCGGCGGCATCCGCCGACGCCGCGGAGGTCGTCGAGGTCGCCGAGCAGGCGGTCGAGACCGCTCCCTCGCCCGAGGCCATGGACGAGGCGCCGACCGCGGAGGAGACCCCCGCCGACGAGGCGACGTCCGCTGAGGGGACGCCGGCCGCCGACGAGACGGCCGCTGACGAGACGGCCGCCGCGGAGGACGCCGTCGAGGTGCCCGCCGAGGACGCCGAGAAGCCCGCCGAGCAGGCCGACGCCGCCCCGGCGGAGCAGGCCGAGGGCGAGCAGGCCGAGGGCGGCCGTGGCCGTGGCCGCAACCGCCGTCCGGTCCGCAAGGCCGAGCCGGCCGCCGAGGAGGCGCCCGCCGACGCGCAGGGCGACGCCGACGAGGCGTCCGACGCCGCACGCGCCGAGGGCGGCCGCGAGAGCGAGCGCTCGGAGGAGAGCACCGGCCGCCGAGGCCGCAACCGCAACCGCCGAGGCCGCAACAAGGGCAACGGCGAGGCACAGGGCGACGACGCCCGCGCGACGCAGGACGACGCCAACGACGAGGGCGACCGCGGGGACCGCGGCGGTCAGCGCCAGGGGCGCGGCCAGGCACAGGCCCAGGCGCAGAACGAGGGCCGTGGTCGCGCGCGCAACAAGCGCCGGGGCGGCGCCGACGACGAGTTCGACACCGAGATCGGCGAGGACGACGTCCTCATCCCGATCGCGGGCGTTCTGGATGTGCTCGACAACTACGCGTTCGTCCGCACCACGGGCTACCTCCCGGGGCACCAGGACGTCTACGTCTCGCTCGGCCAGGTGAAGAAGTACCACCTCCGCAAGGGCGACGCGATCGTCGGCGCGATCAAGCAGCCGCGCGAGGGCGAGTCGACGGGCCGGCAGAAGTACAACGCGCTCGTCAAGGTCGACTCGATCAACGGCCTGTCCGTCGAGGACGCCGCGAACCGCGTCGAGTTCGGCGACCTCACGCCGCTCTACCCGCAGGAGCGCCTCCGCCTCGAGACCGCGCCCGAGAAGCTCACGCAGCGCATCATCGACCTCGTCGCGCCGATCGGGAAGGGCCAGCGCGGCCTCATCGTCGCGCCGCCCAAGGCCGGCAAGACGATCGTCCTCCAGCAGATCGCGAACGCGATCTCGCAGAACAACCCCGAGGCCCACCTCATGGTCGTGCTCGTCGACGAGCGCCCCGAGGAGGTCACCGACATGCAGCGGTCGGTCAAGGGCGAGGTCATCGCCTCGACGTTCGACCGTCCCGCGGAGGACCACACGACGGTCGCCGAGCTCGCGATCGAGCGGGCGAAGCGCCTCGTCGAGCTGGGCCGCGACGTCGTCGTGCTGCTCGACTCGATCACGCGCCTCGGACGCGCGTACAACATCTCGGCCCCGACCTCGGGCCGCGTGCTCACGGGCGGCGTCGACGCGTCGGCGCTCTACCCGCCCAAGCGCTTCTTCGGCGCCGCGCGCAACATCGAGAACGGCGGCTCGCTGACCATCCTCGCCACGGCGCTCGTCGAGACCGGATCGAAGATGGACGAGGTGATCTTCGAGGAGTTCAAGGGCACCGGCAACATGGAGCTGCGCCTCTCGCGTCAGCTCGCCGACAAGCGGATCTTCCCGGCGGTCGACGTCAACGCGTCGTCCACGCGCCGTGAGGAGATGCTCCTGTCGCCCGACGAGGTGAAGATCACGTGGAAGCTGCGTCGCGCCCTCGCGGGCCTCGACCAGCAGCACGCGCTCGGCGTCATCCTCGACAAGCTCAAGGAGACGCAGTCGAACGTCGAGTTCCTCGTGCAGATGCAGAAGTCGATCCCGGCGACGGGCGGCCGCGGCTCGGGCCACGAGAACGACATCCGCTGACGCGGGCGGGGGAGCACGCGTGTTCGAGTCCGTCCAGGCGCTGATCGACGAGCACCGGCGGGTGCAGGAGGAGCTCTCCGACCCCGCCGTGCACGCCGACGCGGCGCGCGCCAAGCGGGTCAACCGGCGCTACGCCGAGCTCAGCCGCATCGTGCGCGCGCACGAGGAGTGGATCGCCGCGGGGGAGGACCTCGAGGCCGCTCGCGAGCTCGCGAAGGAGGACGACGCCTTCGCCGAGGAGGTGCCGGCACTCGAGGAGCACCTCGCGCAGGCGCAGGAGCGGCTGCGGCGTCTCCTCATCCCGCGCGACCCGGATGACGCGCGCGACGTGATCATGGAGATCAAGGCCGGCGAGGGCGGCGCCGAGAGCGCCCTCTTCGCGGCCGATCTCCTGCGCATGTACATGCAGTACGCGGCGTCGAAGGGGTGGAAGACCGAGCTCCTCGAGCGCGACGAGTCCGACCTCGGCGGCTACAAGAACGTGCAGGTCGCCATCAAGGGGTCCTCGAACGACCCCGCGCAGGGCGTGTGGGCGCATCTCAAGTACGAGGGCGGCGTGCACCGCGTGCAGCGCGTCCCCGCGACCGAGTCGCAGGGGCGCATCCACACCTCGACGACCGGCGTGCTCGTCTTCCCCGAGGTGGACGAGCCCGAGGAGATCCACATCGACCCGAACGACCTGAAGATCGATGTCTTCCGGTCGTCCGGACCCGGCGGCCAGTCGGTCAACACGACCGACTCGGCGGTGCGCATCACGCACGTGCCGACCGGCATCGTCGTGTCGATGCAGAACGAGAAGTCGCAGCTGCAGAACCGCGAGGCGGGCATGCGCGTCCTCCGCGCGCGTCTGCTCGCCAAGCAGCAGGAGGAGCTCGCGGCCGTCGCGGCCGATGCGCGCAAGTCGCAGATCCGCGGCATGGACCGCTCGGAGCGCATCCGCACCTACAACTTCCCCGAGAACCGCATCGCGGACCACCGCACGGGATACAAGGCGTACAACCTCGACCAGGTGATGGACGGCGCGCTCGAGCCCGTCGTGCAGTCCTGCATCGAGGCCGACGAGGCCGAGCGCCTCGCGTCGCTCGGGGAGTGATCTCGGCCGGCTGACGCCATCCGTCGCCCCGTTGGGCGGGGTGTCGCCCCGTTCGGGTCGCGGTTTCCGTCCGTATTGGTCGGTTGGGGGCCGCGAAGTGCGACCTGGGCGGGTGTCGCCGTGTCGGGGTCGCGGTTTCCGGCCGTATTGGTCGGGTTGAGGCCGCCAAGTGCGACCTGGGCGGGGTGGCGCCCCGTTCGGGTCGCGGTTTCCGTCCGTATTGGTCGGTTGGGGGCCGCGAAGTGCGACCTGGGCGGGTGTCGCCCTGTCGGGGTCGCGGTTTCCGTCCGTATTGGTCGGTTGGGGGCCGCGAAGTGCGACCTGGGCGATCACCGCCGTGGACGAAGGCGGTGCGGCGATCGTGCGGGAGGATGGTCGGATGGACATCCACGAGCTGAGCGCCGTCGAGCTCGCGGCGGCACTCCAGCGCGGCGAGGTCGCGCCGCGCGAGGTCGCGACGCACTTCCTCGACCGGATCGCCCGACTCGACGACGGCCTCGGGGCCTTCACCGAGGTGACGGCCGCGCGGGCCCTCGCGGCCGCGGATCGGCTCGGACGGCCCGACCCGACGCGCCCCCTGTGGGGCCTGCCTCTCGCAGACAAGGACCTCACCGCGCGCGCCGGAGTGCCGACCCGCTACGGATCGCGAGCGTTCGCCGCGTACGTGCCCGTGGCATCCGACCCGCTCGCGGTCGCGCTCGACGAGCTCGGAGCCGTGAGCCTCGGGAAGACCAGCACCCCCGAGTTCGGCATGACCGGCTACACCGAGTCGCGCGTCGCCCCGCCCACGCGGAACCCGTGGGACCCGGCGACGGGCGCCGGCGGGTCGAGCGGCGGGGCGGCCGTCGCGGTCTCGGCCGGCCTGCTGCCCGCAGCTCCCGCCTCGGACGGCGGCGGGTCCATCCGCATCCCCGCCGCGACAGTGGGGGTCGTCGGGATCAAGCCGTCGCGCGGCCGCCTGCCGATCGGATCGGGGCTCGATGCGCCGGGCGGGCTTTCGGTCGCCGGCCCGATCGCCCGCACCGTCGAGGACGCGGCGTTCCTGCTCGACGCGCTCGCGGCATCCGCTCCCTACACCTACGCGACGCGCGCACCCGGACGCGGCCCGTTCGCCGCGGCCGCCCGGTGCGACCCTGGCCGACTCCGCGTGGGCATCACGACCGTCACGCCGTGGGACGGATGGACCGACACGGCGCTCGATCCCGCCGCGCGCGCGGCGCTCGACCGCGGGATCGAGCTCCTCGAAGCCGCGGGGCACGATGTCTCGGATGCGAACTGGCAGCCGCGCGGGTACCCCGAGCTCTTCACGACGATCTGGCGCGCCTCCGCTGCGCGGATCCCCGTGGCCGACGATCGCCTGGACCTCGACCTCGAGCCCCTCACGGCGTGGCTCGTTCGCGAGGGGAGGGCGCTCGCGGCTGAGCGCGTGCTGGCCGCATATGCCGCCGCGACCGTGTTCGAGCGGGAGACGATCGCGGCGTTCGCGCCGTTCGACGTCGTCCTGACGCCCGCGCTCGCGCAGTCGCCGCGCCCCGTGGGATGGTACGACCAGGACGATCCCGAGCGGAACTTCGCGCAGCAGTGCTCCTATGCGCCGCACACGAGCTTCGTGAACGTGAGCGGGCTGCCCGCGCTCACGGTGCCGCTGCTGCCCGACGCGTCAGGGCGCCCCGTGAGTGTGCAGCTCATCGGACGCCCAGGCGGCGAGGGCACCATCATCGCCGTTGCGGCGCAGCTCGAGGCCGCGCGCGGGCCCCTGCCGCGCCCGCCGGTCGCGGCCTGACGGCCATCCGCTCGCGTGGTTCGCCGCATTTCGCGACGAAACGCGGCGCCTCGCGGAGGCCGGCGTCGAGCAGCGGTCAGATGCTGTACTCGGGCGCCATGAGGATGAGGCGCGCGTCCTCGCCGGACCGGCGGGCCCGCGCCTTCGCGGGGATGCCGACGAGAACCGTGTCGGCCGGAGCGCTGCGGGTGACCACGGCGTTCGCGCCGATCATCGAGCGGTCGCCGATCACGACGGGTCCGAGGACCTTGGCTCCCGCACCGACGGCGACGCCGTCGCCCAGCGTGGGGTGGCGCTTGCCGCCGTCGTGGGTGCGGCCACCGAGCGTGACGCCGTGGTAGAGCATGACGTCGTCGCCGATCTCGGCGGTCTCGCCGATCACGACGCCCATGCCGTGGTCGATGAAGAACCGGCGGCCGATCACGGCGCCGGGATGGATCTCGATGCCGGTCAGCCAGCGCGTGAGCTGCGAGCCCGCGCGCGCGACGAACCGGAGGCCCCGGATCCACAGGCCATGCCAGAGACGATGCGCCCAGATGGCGTGGAGGCCGGGGTAGAGGAGGGCGATCTCGAGCGCGGAACGCGCCGCGGGATCCCGACGCCGGGCGGCATCGAGATCCTCGCGGACGCGACTCCAGAACGACATCGGGCGGTCAGTCCTCGCGCAGGTCCTCGAACAGGGCCGTCGAGAGGTAGCGCTCGCCCGTGTCGGGGATGATCACGACGATCTTCTTGCCGGCGTTCTCGGGGCGCTTGGCGACCTCGATCGCGGCCCAGGCGGCCGCGCCCGACGAGATGCCGACGAGCAGGCCCTCGTTCGCGGCGAGCGCGCGCGAGGTGGCGATCGCGTCGTCGAACTCGACCGTGACGACCTCGTCGAACACCTCGGTGTCGAGGATCGGGGGCACGAAGTTCGGGCCGATGCCCTGGATCTTCGCCGGGCCGGGGGTGCCCTGCGACAGCAGCGGCGAGGCGCTCGGCTCGACCGCGACGACCTTCAGGTCGGGGTTGCGCTCCTTGAGCACCTGCCCGACGCCCGTGATCGTGCCGCCCGTGCCGATGCCGGCGACGAAGATGTCGACCTGGCCGTCGGTGTCGCGCCAGATCTCCTCGGCCGTGGTCTTGCGGTGGATGGCGGGGTTCGCCTCGTTCGCGAACTGCTTCGCGAGGATGGCGCCGGGCGTCTCGGACGCGATGCGCTCGGCCTCCGCGACGGCGGCCTTCATGCCGCCGGCGGGGTCGGTGAGCACGAGCTCGGCGCCGAACGCCTTGAGGAGCACGCGGCGCTCCTTCGACATCGAGGCCGGCATCGTCAGGATGACCTTGTAGCCGCGGGCGGCGCCGACGAGCGAGAGGGCGATGCCCGTGTTGCCGCTCGTCGCCTCGACGATCGTGCCTCCGGGCTTGAGCTCGCCCGACTCCTCCGCCGCGTTGATGATCGCGATGCCGAGGCGGTCCTTGACGCTCGAACCGGGGTTGAAGTACTCGAGCTTGGCGTACACCTCGGCGCCCGCGCCCTCGACGACGCGGTTGAGGCGGACGAGCGGGGTGTTGCCGAACGCGGTGGTGACGTCTGCGTGGATACCGGTCATGACGGCCTTTCTGCGGAGGAGATCCTGCGATCGGCTTCACATTAGGGCACAACGCCCGGGGCGCCGCGCGACGGCGTAACCGAGTTACGCCGTCCGTAGACTGGACGGGCCATGACGCCCCCTGCCCCTCGGCCTGCCGCCGCCTCCGTCCGCTCCGCTCTGTCGGAGGCCGCCCGGATCCTCGCCGACGCGGGGGTGCCCGACCCCGACGTCGACGCCGAGCTCCTGCTCGCGCACGTGCGCGGCGAGAGCCGCGGGGGAGTGCAGGCCGCGGTGATCCGCGGCGATGCGCTCGCCCCCGAGCACGCGGCGGCGTTCGAGGCCCTCGTCGAGCGCCGCGCCGCGCGCGTGCCGCTGCAGCACATCACGGGCGTCGCGCACTTCCGGCACCTCGACCTCGCGGTCGGCCCCGGGGTGTTCGTCCCCCGTCCCGAGACCGAGATGGTGGCCCAGCTGGCGATCGACGCGCTCCGCGCCGACCCCTCGCCCGAGCCCGTCGCCGTCGACCTCGGCACGGGCAGCGGTGCCATCGCGCTCGCGCTCGCGACCGAGGTGCCGCACGCGCGCGTGCACGCCGTGGAGAAGTCACCCGACGCGCACGCGTGGACCCTGCGCAACGCCGAGCGGATCGGCGCCGAGAACCTCCGCATCGTCCTCGGCGACCTCGCCGACGCGCTCCCCGAGCTCGACGGCACCGTCGCGGTCGTCGCCTCCAATCCGCCGTACGTCCCCGACGACGCCATCCCGCGCGACCCGGAGGTGCGCCTGCACGACCCTGCCGCGGCGCTCTACGGCGGGCCGGACGGCCTCGACGTCGTGCGGGTCCTGAGCCGGACGGCCGCGCGCCTCCTGCGCCCCGGGGGCGTCCTCGTCATCGAGCACGGCGAGTGGCAGGGCGCGCCCATCCGCGATCTCCTCACGGCCGACGGATGGCGCGGAGCCGCGACCCATCCGGATCTCACGATGCGCGACCGCGCGACCACGGCCATCCGCGGCTGACCGCCTGCCGCACCCGTTCGGGCGCCGCCGCGGCGTCGCGACCGGCGTTCCCAGCGGCGTCGCCGTAGACTTGACCCGCTATGTCCCCCCTCTTCGATCTGCGCGACGAGACGCAGCTCCTCCCCGGCATGCGCCAGGCCCGTCAGGCGATTGCCCGCGGCGAGCTCGTCGTCCTCCCGACCGACACCGTGTACGGCGTCGCGGCCGACGCGTTCAGCCCCGAGGCCGTGCAGCGTCTGCTCGACGCGAAGGGGAGGGGGCGCCAGCAGCCGCCGCCCGTGCTCGTGGCGGGCGAGGACGCGATGCGCGCTCTCGTCGAGGAGGTGCCCGAGGCCGTCCAGCGCCTCGTCTCGCGCTTCTGGCCCGGCGGCCTCACGATCGTGCTCCCTGCCCAGCCGTCCCTCAGCTGGGACCTCGGCGAGACGCACGGCACCGTGGCGGTGCGCATGCCCGACCACCGGCTCACCCTGGAGCTGCTGACCGAGACCGGTCCGCTCGCCGTCTCGAGCGCGAACCTCACGGGGCGCCCCGCCGCCGTGACGATCGACTCCGCGATCGGCATGCTCGGCGAGAGCGTCGCGGTCTACCTCGACGCGGGCGCCTCCGCGACGGGCATCGCGTCGACGATCATCGACGCGACCTCGCTCGTGGGCGGAGTCGCCGACCCGGTCGTCCGCGTGCTGCGCGACGGCGCCGTCACGCGCGCGGAGCTGCGCGACGTGCTCGGCGACCTCCTCGAGCCCGACCCCGAGACCGAGGCCGAGCCCGAGGCAGCGAGCGGCCCGTGAGACAGTACGTCTTCATCATCGTCCTGACGGCCGCGGTCACCTACGGCCTCTCGTGGACGGTGTGGAAGCTCGCGATGCGGTACAAGCTGTACCCCGGCATCCGCGAGCGCGACGTGCACAAGACGCCCACGCCCCGGCTGGGCGGCGTGGCGATGTTCCTCGGCATCGCGACCGCGTTCGCGGTCTCGGCGGCGAACCCGTACTTCGGGATCTTCTGGGACGAGCCGCAGCGCGTGTGGTCGATCCTCGCCGCCGTGACGCTCATCATGCTCGTCGGCGTCGCCGACGACCTGTGGGACCTCGACTGGATGATCAAGCTCGCGGCGCAGTTCCTCGCGGCGGGCATCATCGCCGTGGGCGGCCAGCTGCAGATCTTCTTCCTCCCGTTCGGCGGCATCACGGTGTGGGGGAGCTGGTTCAGCATCGGCGTCACGATCCTCTCGATCGTCATCGCCATGAACGCCGTGAACTTCATCGACGGCCTCGACGGGCTCGTCGCCGGCGTCTGCCTCATCTCGAACGCCGTGTTCTTCGTGTACTCGTACCTGCTCATCCGCGACATCGGCGCGACGAGCTACTTCAACTTCGCGACCTTCATCGCGGCGGTCCTCATCGGCGCCTGCATCGGCTTCCTGCCGATGAACTGGAGCCCCGCGAAGCTCTTCATGGGCGACTCCGGCGCGCTCGTGCTGGGCCTGCTCATGGCCACGAGCGCGGTCGCGATCACGGGTCAGCTGCCTCCGTCGATCGTCGGGCGCGAGGACTTCGACTCGCAGCTCCTCGGAGCGTTCATCCCGATCATCCTGCCGATCATCGTCGTCGCGCTCCCGCTGGCCGACTTCGGCCTCGCCGTCATCCGCCGCATGGGCGCGGGCAAGTCGCCGTTCTCGCCCGATCGCAAGCACCTGCACCACCGGATGCTCGACATGGGCCACAGCGACCGCGACTCGACCCTCATCTTCTACGCGTGGACGTCGATCTGCTCGCTCGCGGTGCTGCTCATGTACATCGCGACGCAGAACGGATGGCCCGGCGACTGGTGGATCGGCATCGCGTTCGGCGGCGTCGGCATCATCGCGTGCCTCGTCGTCACGCTCACCCCCTCGCGCCGCGCGCCGCGCGGCGACGGCGCGGACACCCCCGCCGGCGCACTGACCCCACAGGAGGCCTGATGTCGCCCTCTCCCGTCTCGAGCACGCCCGTCCTGCGCGCGGCCATCCGGTGGAGCGTCATCGCGACGCTCGTCATCGCGATCGTCGGAGGAGCGATCGGCTTCCTCGTCGCGGGGGCGGACGGGCTGTGGTCGGCGCTCGCAGGCGCCCTCGTGGCCGCGGTGTTCCTCATCCTGACGAGCGTGAGCGTGCTCGTGGCGAACCGCTGGTTCGGCGACCCCCTCTACGTGCAGATCTTCTTCGGCATCGTCCTGGGCGGATGGTTCCTCAAGCTCATCGTCTTCATCGGCGCGCTCTTCCTCCTGCGCGGGCAGCCGTGGCTCGAGCCGGTCGTGTTCTTCGTCGCGATCGTCGCCAGCGTCGTCGCGTCGCTCGTCGTCGACGTCATCGTCGTGCGGACCATGCGCATCCCGCACGTGTCCGACGTCGCGCTGCCGGGGGAGGACGCCCCCGACGCCGACGCGCGCTGACGGGCGCCCGCCCGGATTTCTACAGAGCGTCAAAACCTGGGTTCGACCTTTGATAGGCTGGACTCACCTGCGGCCGGTGTGCGGCGCGATGAACGCGACGAGGCCCCGCAGACCCGCTCTCTCATGACAATTCACCGTGCTGGGCACTGCTCCGCGCGAGAAGCTGGAGCCACAGGTTGACTCAGGCAGCGAACCTCATCGCCAAGATCGCTGACGGCGAGGAATTCCACCCGCCGTCGATCGCGGACTTCTTCCCCGAGGGGCTGCTCTTCGTCGGCACGCCGTTCGAGATCACGCGCATCAACCTCGCGCAGTTCCTCGCCACCGCGGTCCTCGTCCTCATCCTCGTGCTCGGCACGCGCCGGATGACCGTGGTCCCCGGCCGCTTCCAGAGCATCGTCGAGATGGGCATGCTGTTCGTGCGCGACACCTTCGCGCACAACATCCTCGGGCGCAAGGACGGCGACCGCTTCCTGCCGCTGCTCATGACGATGTTCTTCATGATCCTGTTCATGAACCTGACGGGCATCATCCCCGGCATCAACATCGCCGGCACGAGCGTCATCGCGGTCCCGCTGCTGCTCGCGGTGGTCGCGTACGTGGCCTTCATCTACGCGGGCATCAAGAAGAGCCCGGCCGGGTTCTTCCGGAACGCGCTCTTCCCGCCCGGGGTCCCGCCGTTCCTCTACATCATCGTCACGCCGCTCGAGTTCCTCTCGACGTTCATCATCCGTCCCGTCACGCTGACGCTGCGACTTCTGATGAACATGATCGTCGGGCACCTCATGCTCGTGCTGTTCTTCTCGGCGACGCAGTTCTTCCTCATCTCGATGGGCGGATGGTGGTCGCTGCTGAGCGTGGGAACGCTCGCGTTCGGCTTCGCCTTCACCCTGTTCGAGGTCCTGGTCGCCGTGCTCCAGGCCTACGTCTTCACGATCCTCACCGCGGTCTACATCCAGCTCGCGGTTGCGGAAGAGCACTGACGGACGACCACACGGTCATCCGCCTTACCGAAAGGAAAAACCCGTGGACGCTACCACGATTCTGGCCGAGGTCAACGGTTCGATCGCGACGGTCGGCTACGGCCTCGCCGCCATCGGCCCCGCGATCGGCGTGGGCATCGTCGTCGGCAAGACGATCGAGTCGACCGCCCGCCAGCCCGAGCTCGCCGGCCGCCTCCAGACGCTGATGTGGATCGGTATCGCCTTCACCGAGGCCCTCGCCTTCATCGGCATCGCCACCGGCTTCATCTTCGGCTACAACTGATCCCTCGCCAGACATTTAAGGAGGCAGGATGCTGAACGCTCTTGTCACTGTCGCCGCCGAGGAAGCCGAGCACAACCCGCTCCTCCCGGCGATGTACGACATCGTCTGGTCCGCGGTGTGCTTCATCATCATCCTCGCGGTGGTGATCTTCGTCGCCATCCCGCGCCTGACGAAGATGCTCGACGAGCGCTCTGCCGCCATCGAGGGCAACATCGCGAAGGCGGACGAGGCCCAGAAGCAGGCCGAGGCCGCCCTCGAGGAGTACACCAAGCAGCTCGCCGAGGCCCGCAAGGAAGCCGGCGACATCCGCGAGGCCGCCCGCGAGGACGGCAAGAAGATCGTCGCCGAGGCCAAGGACACCGCGGTGGCCGAGGCCGAGCGCATCCAGGCGACCGCGCACGCGCAGATCGAAGCCGAGCGCCAGGCGGCGCTCGTGTCGCTCCGCGGCGAGGTGGGCACACTCGCCCTCGACCTCGCTTCGGGCGTCATCGGCGAGACCCTCACGGAGGACCAGAAGGCCCAGGCCGTGGTCGACCGCTTCCTCGCCGACCTCGAGGCATCCGAGAAGGCGGCGAAGTAATGGGCAGCGCGACCACTCAGGCGCTCGCGGTCGGCGCGGAAGCGCTCGACGCGGCGCAGGTCGACCTCGACACGGCGCGCGAGCTGTTCGCCGCGTCGCGTGCCGTCGCCGGCTCGTCCGCGCTGAGCGGCGCGCTCGCAGATCGCGCGGCGACCCCCGAGGCGCGCGGCGCGCTCGTCGCCAGGGCCTTCGGGTCGCTGTCGCCGGCCGCCCAGGGTCTGCTCCAGCAGACCGTCGCGCAGCGCTGGTCGTCGGGCGACGACCTCGTCCTCGGTCTCGAGGAGCTCGCCATCCGCGCGGCCGCCAAGGCCGAGCAGAGCGACGTCGAGGCCGAGCTCTTCCAGGTCGCCCGCATCGTCTCGGCGAACCCGGAGCTCGAGCTCGCGCTCGGCAGCCGGCTCGGCGACGACGCCAAGAAGGGGGAGCTCATCGCCTCCCTCCTCCAGGGACGCGCCAGCGAGGGCACGACGCTCATCGTCTCGTCACTCGTGCAGCAGCCGCGGAACCGTCGCGTGCGCGCGATCCTCTCGCGCGCCATGAAGATCGCCGCCGCGCAGCGCGGCCGCACGGTCGCGACCGTCTACACCGCCGTGCCGCTCTCGGCCGCGCAGAGCGAGCGCCTTGCCGCCGCGCTGTCGAAGCAGTACGGAGGCGCGGTCGCGCTGAACCCGGTGATCGACCCGACGGTCGTCGGCGGCATCCGCATCCAGGTCGCCGACGACGTCATCGACGGCAGCATCTCGTCCCGCCTCGCCGATCTCCGGCAGAGGCTCGCAGGCTGAAAGCTCTCCCGCCCCGGCGGACGGCTCAGGGGTCGCCATCGGCCCCACAACACTAAGGAAGACAATGGCAGACATCACCATCAGCCCCGACGTCATCCGTGACGCGCTGAAGGACTTCGTCGCCGCCTACGAGCCCACCGGTTCCGCGGCGAACGAGGTCGGCACGGTCACCGACGCGGCAGACGGCATCGCCCACGTCGAGGGCCTCCCGGGCGTCATGGCGAACGAGCTCGTCCGCTTCGCGGACGGCACGCTGGGCCTGGCCCAGAACCTCGACGAGCACGAGATCGGCGTCGTCGTCCTCGGCGAGTTCACCGGCATCGAAGAGGGCCAGACGGTCACCCGCACGGGCGAGGTCCTCTCGGTCCCCGTCGGCGAGGGCTACCTCGGCCGCGTCGTCGACCCGCTCGGCAACCCGATCGACGGCCTCGGCGAGATCACCGGCGTCGAGGGACGCCGCGCGCTCGAGCTCCAGGCCGCCGGCGTCATGCAGCGCAAGAGCGTCCACGAGCCGATGCAGACGGGCATCAAGGCCATCGACGCCATGATCCCGGTCGGCCGCGGTCAGCGTCAGCTCATCATCGGCGACCGCCAGACGGGCAAGACCGCGATCGCGATCGACACGATCATCAACCAGAAGGCGAACTGGGAGTCGGGCGACCCGACCAAGCAGGTCCGCTGCATCTACGTCGCGATCGGCCAGAAGGGGTCGACCATCGCCTCGGTGAAGGGCGCCCTCGAGGACGCCGGCGCCATGGAGTACACGACGATCGTCGCGGCTCCCGCCTCGGACCCGGCGGGCTTCAAGTACCTCGCCCCCTACACCGGCTCGGCCATCGGCCAGCACTGGATGTACCAGGGCAAGCACGTCCTCATCGTGTTCGACGACCTGTCGAAGCAGGCCGAGGCCTACCGCGCCGTGTCGCTCCTGCTGCGTCGTCCGCCGGGGCGCGAGGCGTACCCCGGTGACGTCTTCTACCTGCACTCGCGTCTGCTCGAGCGCTGCGCGAAGCTCTCCGACGAGCTCGGCGCCGGCTCGATGACGGGTCTGCCGATCATCGAGACGAAGGCGAACGACGTCTCGGCGTACATCCCGACCAACGTGATCTCGATCACCGACGGCCAGATCTTCCTCCAGTCCGACCTCTTCAACGCGAACCAGCGTCCTGCGGTCGACGTGGGCATCTCGGTCTCGCGAGTCGGCGGCGACGCGCAGCTGAAGCACATCAAGAAGGTCTCCGGCACGCTCAAGCTCGAGCTCGCGCAGTACCGCTCGCTCGAGGCCTTCGCGATGTTCGCGAGCGACCTCGACGCGGCGTCGCGCCGTCAGCTCGCGCGCGGTGCGCGTCTGACCGAGCTGCTGAAGCAGCCGCAGTACACCCCGTACCCCGTCGAGGAGCAGGTCGTCTCGATCTGGGCCGGAACGAACGGCAAGCTCGACACGATCGAGGTGGAGGACGTCCTCCGCTTCGAGCGCGAGCTGCTCGACTACCTCCGCCGCAACACGTCGATCCTCGACACGCTGCGCGACTCGGGCAAGCTCGAGGACGACACGGTGGCCGAGCTCGAGAAGCAGGTCGACAAGTTCGTGCTCGAGTTCAAGCAGGGCGACGGCAAGCACCTCACGGACGCAGGACGCGAGGAGTTCGCGCCGGCCGCCGCCGAGGACGTGAACCAGGAGCGGATCGTCAAGGGCCGCAAGGCGTAACGCCTTCCGGAGAAGACGCATCATGGGCGCACAACTCAGGGAGTACAAGCAGAAGATCTCTTCTGCTCAGACGACCAAGAAGATCACGAAGGCGATGGAGCTCATCGCGGCTTCGCGCATCCAGAAGGCGATGGCGCGCGTGCGCGCGTCATCGCCCTTCGCCCGCGCGGTGACGCGAGCGGTCTCGGCCGTGGCCACGCACACGTCGATCGACCATCCGCTCACGCGCGAGCCGGAGACGGTGCGGCGTTCGGCGGTCGTCATCATCAGCGCGGACCGCGGCCTCGCGGGCGCGTTCAACTCGCAGGTGATCCGCGAGGGCCTGGAGCTGGCGGAGCTGCTGAAGTCCGAGGGCAAGGAGATCGACTTCTACCTCTTCGGACGCAAGGCGGTGGGCTACTTCCAGTTCCGTCGTGTCGCGGCGAAGGCGGAGTGGGTCGGCGACGCCGACACGCCCCACTTCGACACGGCCGAGGAGATCGCCCAGGCACTCATCGAGGCGTACGAGCTCGACGCGAGCGAGGGCGGGGTGGACGAGATCCACGTCGTGTACAACCGCTTCGTCAGCATGATGACGCAGACGCCGGAGTCGGTGCGCCTGCTCCCGCTCGAGGTCGTCGACGCGGATGACACGGCCCCGGCCGACGTCTACCCGCTCTACGAGTTCGAGCCGGAGCCCATGCAGGTGCTCGACCGCCTGCTGCCGGTGTACATCCAGAGCCGCATCTTCAACGCGCTCCTGCAGTCGGCGGCCGCCAAGCAGGCCGCGACGCAGAAGGCGATGAAGTCGGCGAGCGACAACGCCGACAAGCTGATCACCGACTACACGCGCCTGCGCAACAACGCGCGACAGGCAGAGATCACTCAGCAGATCGCCGAGATCGTCGGCGGCGCCGACGCGCTGGCGTCCTGAGCTGCAGACCCACCAGGAAAGAGACGAAAGTATGACTGCCAACGCCACGGCTGAGACCACTGCGGTGGTCGGGCGCGTCGCACGCGTCACGGGCCCCGTCGTCGACATCGAGTTCCCGCACGACGCCATCCCCGACGTCTACAACGCGCTGAAGACGACGATCACGATCGGCGAGGAGTCGACCGAGATCACGCTCGAGGTCGCGCAGCACCTCGGCGACGACATGATCCGCGCCATCTCGCTGAAGCCGACGGACGGCATGGTCCGCGGCCAGGAGGTGCGCGACACCGGCGAGGCCATCTCGGTGCCCGTCGGCGACATCACCAAGGGCAAGGTCTTCAACGTGACCGGCGACGTGCTCAACCTCGGCGAGGGCGAGACGCTCGAGGTCACGGAGCGCTGGCCGATCCACCGCAAGGCGCCGAACTTCGACCAGCTCGAGTCGAAGACGCAGATGTTCGAGACCGGCATCAAGTCGATCGACCTCCTCACCCCCTACGTGCAGGGTGGGAAGATCGGCCTCTTCGGCGGTGCGGGCGTCGGCAAGACCGTCCTCATCCAGGAGATGATCCAGCGCGTCGCGCAGGACCACGGCGGTGTGTCGGTGTTCGCGGGCGTCGGCGAGCGCACGCGTGAGGGCAACGACCTCATCCACGAGATGGAGGACGCGGGCGTCTTCGACAAGACCGCGCTCGTCTTCGGCCAGATGGACGAGCCGCCGGGGACGCGTCTGCGCGTCGCCCTCTCTGCTCTGACGATGGCGGAGTACTTCCGCGACGTGCAGAAGCAGGACGTGCTCCTCTTCATCGACAACATCTTCCGCTTCACGCAGGCGGGCTCCGAGGTGTCGACCCTTCTGGGCCGCATGCCCTCGGCCGTGGGCTACCAGCCCAACCTCGCCGACGAGATGGGTGTGCTCCAGGAGCGCATCACCTCGACGCGCGGTCACTCGATCACCTCGATGCAGGCGATCTACGTGCCGGCCGACGACTACACCGACCCGGCTCCCGCCACGACGTTCGCGCACCTCGACGCGACGACCGAGCTCTCGCGTGAGATCGCGTCGAAGGGTCTGTACCCCGCGATCGACCCGCTGACCTCGACGAGCCGCATCATGGACCCGCGCTACCTCGGCGCGGACCACTACCGCGTCGCGACGTCGGTCAAGCAGATCCTCCAGAAGAACAAGGAGCTGCAGGAGATCATCGCGATCCTCGGTGTCGACGAGCTCTCGGAAGAGGACAAGATCGTCGTGTCGCGCGCGCGCCGCATCCAGCAGTTCCTCTCGCAGAACACCTACATGGCGAAGAAGTTCACCGGTGTCGAGGGCTCGACCGTTCCGCTCAAGGAGACGATCGAGTCGTTCGACGCGATCGTCAAGGGCGAGTTCGACCACGTCGCTGAGCAGGCGTTCTTCAACGTCGGCGGCATCAGCGACGTCGAGGCGCAGTGGGCGAAGATCCAGAAGGAGAACGCCTGATCATGGCGCTCAACGTCACCCTCGTCTCCGCTGAGGCGGAGGTTTGGACGGGCGAGGCGAGCCTCGTGGTCGCCAAGACCACCGAGGGTGAGATCGGCTTCATGCAGGGGCACGAGCCCGTGCTGTCGATCCTCTCTCAGGGGCAGGTCCGCATCACGCAGGCGGATGGCACGAAGATCGTCGCGGACGCCCGCGACGGGTTCGTGTCGATGGAGGGCGACGTGCTCACCATCGTCGCCGGCCACGCCCAGCTCGTCGACTGACGCAGCTCACCTTCCCGCCAGGGCGGAGGATCCTCGGATCCTCCGCCCTGGCGCTTTCGTCTGCGCACCATCCGTGCGGAAGGGACCATCCGTGCTCCTCCTCCTTCCCCCGTCCGAGACCAAGCGGCCCGGCGGCGACCGGCCCCCGATCGACCTCGGGGGCCTGCGTCTGCCCTCGCTGCGGCGCCACCGCGAGGACATCGCCGAGGCCCTCGTCGCGCTCTCGGCCGACGTCGACCGTGCGGCGCGCGTGCTGAAGCTCAGCGAGCGCCAGCGCGGCGAGATCGCGCACAACGCCGCGCTGCTGACGGCGCCGACGATGCCCGCCATGGACCGCTACACGGGCGTGCTGTTCGACGCGCTCGACGCGGCGTCGCTGTCGGCTGCCGCGCGCGGCTGGCTCGCACGGCACGCGCTCATCCAGACGGCGCCGTTCGGCCCGATCGGCGCGGGCGACCTCGTGCCCGCGTATCGGCTGGCCGCGGGCACCTCGCTGCCGGGCGTTCCCGCGCTCCGCCGCCACTGGGCGGGCCCGACAGGGGAGGCGCTGCGGGAGGCGGCCGACGGGCTCGTCGTCGACCTGCGCTCGAAGGCGTATGTCGACCTCGGCCCGGTGCCCGACGACGTCGCGTCGGTCTACGTGTCCGTCGTCGCCGAGGGCGCGGACGGAGCGGTGCGCGCCCTCAACCACTTCAACAAGAAGGCGAAGGGCCTGTTCGTGCGCGCCCTCGCGGAGTCGCGTCCGACGTGGCGGACGGCGGATGGGCTCCTCGCGTGGGCGGCGGATGCCGGTCTGGACCTGCGGCCGGGGGAGAGCTCGCGCGAGGTGCTGCTCTTCGCACGGGAGTAGCGGGGGATACCGCGCTTCTGGCATCGTGTGAGCTGCGGCTGACGGCAGCTGCAGACAGAGGGGAACTTCCATGTATGACGACGTGTACGGTCCCGACAGCAGCGCGATTCTCGCGCTCGCGGGACTCTTCGCCTTCTTCGGACTCCTGATCGGCGTTGTCTTCTACGTCCTGGGCTCGTGGTTCCTGATGAAGATCTTCGACAAGGCGGGCGTGCAGGGGCGCTGGCGCGCCTGGGTGCCGGTCTACAACATGATGGTGTTCTTCAAGCTCGGCGACCTCAGCCCCTGGCTCGTCCTGTACGGCCTCGGCGGCGCGCTGCTGCTGAGCTGGATCGGCATCGGGTATGTCTTCAGCCTCGCCATCGCGGTCCTGTCCGCGATGGCGGCCTACCGCGTCGGGCTCAAGCTCCAGAAGGAGGGCGCGTGGGTCGTCCTCTACGTGTTCCTGTCGCTCGTGTGGCTCGGCATCAACGCCTTCGACAAGTCGCGCTGGAACCCCAACGTCGCTCCCGCCTCGTGGGCCGGCAACGGATTCCTCGGCGACCGCACCGTGTGGGACGGCGTGCCGACCCAGCCCGCTGCCGCGCCCGGCTATGGCCAGGCCGCCCCGGCCTACGGCCAGCCCGCGGCCGGTCAGCCCGGCGCGTACCCGCCGCCGCCCGCCCCGGGTGCATACCCGCCGCCGGCCGACGCGACCGGCGCCTTCCCGCCCGCGGGCGACGCGCCCGGAGCGTACCCGCCGCCTCCCGGCGGTACCACGCCGCCCGCCCCGCCGGCGGGAGACGACCGTCCGCCGGCCCCGCCCGCGCCTCCCGCGCAGCCGTGACGCGCTGACGACCCCGCGGAGGGCTCGCACCGGCACCGGTGCGGGCCCTCCGCCGTGCGGCCGACGCAGCCGGGTCGCACGGCTCGACTAAGATGTGATGACCCGCGCTCGCTCGCACGAGCGCTCCACGACACCCGGAGGCCGATCCGTGCCAGACGCACCCGTGACGACGCAGTCGACGATCGTGCGACGATCCGGAGGCGACGTCACCGTCTCGTGGGCGGCCGTGACGGACCGCGGTCGCAAGCGCGAGATCAACCAGGACGCGGTGCTCGCGCAGTTCCCGCTCTTCGTCGTGGCCGACGGCATGGGCGGCCACATCGGCGGCGAGATCGCGAGCGCCAGCACGATCGCGCAGCTGCAGCGCGTGGTCGAGCACGGCGACATCACTCCCGAGGCGATCGAGGAGGCTCTCCAGCGCGCCGTCGGCGACATCGGCGATCACCCCGAGACGACCGACGAGGGCACCGGCACGACGGTCACCGGCATCTACCTCCACGCGGACGGCGAGGAGGACGCCTGGATCGTCCTGAACATCGGCGACTCGCGCGTCTACCTCGACCGCGATGACGCGATCGCCCAGATCACGGTCGACCACTCGCTCGTGCAGGAGCTCGTCGCCTCGGGTCGGCTCAGCCCCGAGGAGGCCGAGAACCACCCGTACGGCAACGTCATCACGCGCGCCGTGGGGCCGAGCGAGAGCGTGATCCCCGACTACGTGCGGCTCGACGTGCGCGCGGGCGACCGCTTCGTGATCTGCTCGGACGGGCTCACCAAGGAGCTCACCGACTACGGCATCCTCCATTTCCTCCGGCAGAACCCCGACCCTGCCGCGGCCATCGAGGCCATGCTCGCCGCGGCGCTCGAGAACGGCGGGCGCGACAACATCTCGATCATCGTCGTCGACGTCACCGAGCCCGGCGCTCCGGCCCCTGCGTCCGCCGATGACGCCGCGACCGCGCAGCTGCCGACCGTCGACGCCGCCGAGACGGCAGGCGCCTCGCCTTCGGGACGGGACGCGGGCCCGGACTCGTCCGAGACGGCGGGCCCGGCCGCGTAGCGCGTCCTGACGTCGGCGCGGGCCGGTCCGCGCCGCGGGCACGGGCCCTCGCGCCGGATCAGCCCACGCCGGATCGGCCGACGCGCGCGAGCGTCACCGGATTCGGATCGGCGGGGCGGGTGAGCACTCCTGGGACAGACACGCGCACAGGAGCCCCGGCCATCCGATTCCGGGCACCACAGCGCGGCCCGCGCCGCGTGCACAGGCCAGCGCGCCCGGCGCGCCTGTCCACAGGGGAGCAGTCGCCGGCCATCCGACTCGTCATCCGCGGTGACATGGGAGCATGACGAGTCCCCTCGCGGCGCGCATCGACGAGCCGCTCTCTCTGCCGTCGCCCGCCCCGCCGCCGCGGCCTGCACGCTGGCCGCTGTTCGCGGCGCTCGTGCCCGTCGTCGGCGGCGTCGCCATGTGGTTCGTCACGGGGTCGCTGCTGTCTCTCTGCTTCGCCGCCCTCGGCCCGCTCATGGCCGTCGCCGCCGCGGTCGATGCGCGACGCAGCTCCCGACGGGAGCGTCGGCGCGCTGACGCCGCCTACGCCGAGGCGTGTGCGCGCATCGAGCGCGAGATCGAGCAGCGCCACGATCGCGAGCGGGTCGAGCTGAACCGCCGACTCGTCGATCTCGGCGTGCTGCTCGCCGATGAGCGCGCGGTGTGGCGCGCGCCCTCCGACGAGCTCGTGGTCGGCCGCGGGGAGGCATCGAGTCGGGTCCGCGTGTCAGGCGGCGAGGGCGAGCGCGCAGACGCCCTGCGCCGCCGCGCGGGCGTCCTTCCCGATGCCCCGATCTCCATCGCACCGGGCGAAGGCGTGTGCGTGCGGGGAGCGCCGGTCGTGGCCCAGGCGGTGGCGCGCGCCCTCGCGCTCCAGGTCTGCCTGCGGATGGCTCCCGAGGCTCTCGGCGTCGCGGCGGCTCCTCCCGGGGAGGAGTGGATGGAGGCGCTGCCGCATCGGCAGACCTCGGCGCCGTCGCGGCGTCTGGCGCTCTCCGGCGAGGGACCGCCGCCGGACGCGGACATCGTGATCGCGGTCCGCGCGCCGGATGCCGCTCCGCCCGAGGCCTGCGGGGCGGTCATCGACGTCTGCGAGGGCCTGCAGGGGCGGCTCATCCGCGGCACGCACGAGGAGGACGTCGCCCTCGAGGCCGTCTCCCGCGCGCAGGCGCAGGCCGTGGTCGAGGGGCTCGCGGGCCGCGGAGCCGAGCGCAGCGGCCGCGGCGGGCCCGATGCCGCGCTGACCCTCGGCGAGCTCGAGCCCGTCGCATCCGGGGGTCGCGCGGGTCTGCCGGCGGTCGTGGGGCGGGCGGACGGCGAGCCGGCCGTGATCGACATCGTCGCCGACGGTCCGCACGCGGTCGTCGTGGGGACGACGGGAGCGGGCAAGAGCGAGCTGCTCGTCACGTGGGTCGCCTCGCTCGCGAGGACCTACACCGCCGACCGCGTGGTGTTCCTCCTCGCGGACTTCAAGGGCGGAACCGCGTTCGATGCGCTCTCCGAGCTGCCGCACGTGACCGGGGTCATCACCGACCTCGATGGGGCGGCATCGCGGCGGGCGGTCGAGAGCCTGCGCGCCGAGGTGCGCCGGCGCGAAGCACGGCTCGCTGCGTGCGGGGCGCGAGATGTCGGCGCGCCCGGCGTCGAGCTGCCTCGCCTCGTCATCGTCGTCGACGAGTTCGCGGCCATGCTGCAGGAGCACCCGGATCTCCACGCCGTCTTCGCCGACGTCGCCGCACGCGGCCGGGCGCTGGGCATGCATCTCATCCTGGGCACGCAGCGCTCGACGGGCGTGCTCCGCGATGCCCTGGTCGCCAACTGCCCCCTGCGCATCGCCCTGCGCGTCGCCGAGCCGTCCGAGAGCCGCGGCGTGATCGGCGTCGATCTCGCCGCGACGCTGCCGGGCGGCGCCGACGGGCGCGGCCTCGCGTACATCCGCCGAGCGGCCGACGCGGCGCCACGGCTCACGCGCATCGCGCTCACCACCCCGCGCGAGCTCGCGCCGATCGGCGCCGAGGGGGCGCCGCGCGCACAGGGCCCGTGGCTGCCGCCACTGCCGTCCGAGCTGCCCCTCGCCGCGGTGCGCGGCCGCGAGCCGGATGCCTCCGCCGTCGTGCTCGGCATCGCCGACGATCCGGAGCGGCAGCGCCAGCCGGTGGTGACCCTCCGCCCCGGTGTCGAGCGCGGGCTCGTCGTCGTCGGCGGATCGGGGAGCGGCACCTCGAACGTCGTGCGTCTCGTCCGTGCGCAGCGCCCCGATGCCATCGTCGTCCCCCGCGACGCGGAGGGAGCCTGGGATGCCGTCGAGCGCGCCGAGCACGCCGTCGACGGGCTGCTCCTCATCGACGATCTCGACGCTCTGCTCGCGCGATTCCCCCACGACTACGCGCACGCCATCGCCGAGCGCATCGAGAACGTCGTCCGCGATGCGGGGGAGAGGCGGATGACCGTCGTCGCGACGACCGCGCGCGTCACCGGCGCGGTCGCGCGGATCATCGATCTCCTTCCGCGGCGGGCGCTCCTGGCGCTCGCGTCGCGCGCCGACCACGCCGCGGCGGGCGGCGACGCGACGACGTTCGACCCGCGGCGGCCGCCCGGGCGCGGGGTCCTCGACGGGCAGGAGGTGCAGTTCGCTCTCGCTCCCGGCCCAGCGCGCGACGAGGCTGAGCCGGCCACGCCCGTCGCCTGGCGCCCGGGCGCTCCCGTCACCGCGCTGGTCGTGAAAGCGGCACGTCGACGCTGCGCCGCGCTCGCCGACGGATGGGGCGACGGCGTGCGGATCCTCGCCCTGGACGAGCTCCCGCCGGGATCCTCTCTCGAGAGCCTCGCTCTCGCGGACGCGCCGGTCGTCGTCGCGGGGGAGCCTGAGTCGTGGCAGCGCCAGTGGGCGCTTCTTCAGGAGGCGCGCGGCGGCCATCCGCTGGTCGTGGGCGCCGAGTGCGCGACCGAGCTGCGCGCGCTCACCGGGGAGCGGGAGCTGCCGCCGTTCGCACGCACGCGCGCCTCGCGGGCGTGGCTGTGCGCCGACGGGCTCGCGCCGCGACGGATCGTCCTGCCATGATCCGACGCGGCTCGGCCGGGCTCGGCGTCACACGGTCGCGCGGATGCGACCCACCTCGACGCCGCCGCCCCGGATCGACAGCAGCGGGTGGCTGCGGGCGAAGGAGTCGACCGCCTCCGCCGAGAGAGCGCCCGCCCGTGCGAGCAGGGTGAGCGCCACGACGAGCCCCGCGCGCGTCGAGCCGTCGAGGATCTTGAGTGCCACGGTCGTCCCGTCGGGAGCGATCATCGTCTGCACGCCCTCCGCGCCGAACTTCGAGTAGACCCCGAACGTCTCGATCGCGACCGTGTCCGGGCGGCCCGGCCCGTCGACCGTCCAGGGGTGCTCGCGCACCGCCCGGACGAGCGCGCCTGCGACGCGGTGCATCGCGAACGGCGACCGCTCCGACGAGTTGCCCGCGCGGTGCACGGCGCGCGCCAGCCCCGCGAGCGTGATCGCGTGCACGGGCGCGCCGCAGCCGTCCACGACCGTGGCGCCGACGCGCTCGCCCGACAGTCGCTCGACGACCTCGCGGATGTGCAGCTGCAGCGGGTGCGCGGGGTCGAGATACGTCGCGGTGTCCCAGCCGCTCGCGACGCACGCCATGAGCATCGCGGCGTGCTTGCCCGAGCAGTTCATCCGGAGGCGGGACGGCTCGAAGTGGTCGCGCACCATCGCGTCGCGGGTCGTCGAGTCGCTCGGCCACTGCGCGGGGCATCCGAGGGCGTCCTCGCTGAGGCCGACCGATCCGAGCATGTCCCGCACCACCGAGGCGTGACGGTCGGTGCCCGCATGGCTCGCGGTGGCGAGCGCGAGTCGCTCGCCCTCGAGGGGCGCGCCCGCGGTGACCGATCCGATGGCCTGCAGCGGCTTGAGCGCCGAGCGGGGGAGCACGAGCGCGTCGGTGCGGCCGAGCGCCGTGACCACCTCGCCGTCGGGCGACAGCACGAGCGCGGCGCCGACGTGGCGGGACTCCACGAACCCTCCTCGATCGACGACGGCGAGCTCGACGGCATCCGGGGCGGTGAAGGTCTCTGGGGTCACCTCACAACCCTAACGAAGCGCCGCTGGCCCTCCGCCGGCGTCCGCGGTGCGACACTGGGGGCATGCTCGGCGAACACCACTACGCGCTCACCGCCACCTGGACCGGCAACCGGGGCACCGGGACATCCGGATACCGCGACTACGACAGGTCCGTGTCCTTGAGGATCGAGGGCAAGCCCGAGGTGCTCGCATCCGCCGACGTCCCGTTCCGCGGAGACGGTGCGCGCTGGAACCCCGAGGACCTGCTCCTCGCGGCGCTGTCGGAGTGTCATCTGCTCTCCTACCTGCACGCGTGCGTCGTGCGCGGCGTCGTCGTCACGTCGTACGTCGACGAGGCGGTCGGAACCATGCGCCAGCAGGGCAACGGCGGGCGGTATGAGAGCGTGACGCTGCGCCCGCGGGTCACGGTCGCCGACGCGTCGATGGTCGAGGACGCGCGCGCGGCGCACGACGACGCCCACGAGTGGTGCTTCATCGCCAACTCGGTGAACTTCCCCGTGCACCACGAGGCGGAGGTCTCCGTCGGCTGACGGCTACAGGCGCTCGTGGGGCAGGGCGCGCTTGATCTTCTCGAGCGTGCTGCTCGCCGGAAGCTCGTTGTAGACCCCGGCGAGCTCCTGGCCGGACAGCTCGTGGATGGCCGCCATGATCTGATCCGTGGCCGCGCGGCGCGCCTTGCCCGAGGACGCCGGTCCGTGCACGGACACATCGATCGGCGCGCCGAAGCGCACCGTCACCCGGTCGCGGAGCGACGGCATGCGAGCGCCCACCGGCATCACCTTGTCCGTGCCGATGAGCCCGATCGGCACCACCGGGGCGCCGCTCTCGAGCGCGAGGTACGCGACGCCCGTCCGGCCCTTGTACAGGCGCCCGTCGCGCGAGCGCGTGCCCTCCGGGTGGAGCGCCACGGCCGCGCCCGTCGCGAGGATGTCCTTCTGCCGGTCGAGCGCGTCGAGCGCGGCCTGCCCGGCGGCGCGGTCGACCGGGATCGCGCCGACGGCCGTGAAGAAGGTCCGCGAGAACCAGCCCTTGAACCCGGTGCCGGTGAAGTAGTCCGACTTCGCGAGGAAGTGGACAGGGCGCGGTGCCGCCGCGATCGGGATGACGATCGAGTCGATGAACGACAGGTGATTGCTCGCGAGGATGACCGCCCCCTCGGCGGGGATGTTCTCCCTGCCCTCGACACGAGGGCGGTAGACGGCGCGTGCGAGAGGAGCGAGGACGACGCGCCCCAGCGTGTAGACCCAGCTGGGGCGGACGGGTGAGCCGTCGGACTCGGCCGGGTTCTGCACGTCGTCGGTCATCCCTCCAGGGTACTGCCGACGTATGCCGCCGCCGGAATCCTGCGGATCGCCGGTGCGACCGCGGCGTTCAGCGCATGCGGAGCGGAAATCGGGGAGGATGGGACGCGATCCCCCGATGAATGAGGTTTCCGTGCGTGCTCGCTCCCTTGGCCTGATGTCCACCGCCGTCGTCGCGGCTCTCGCCCTCGCGGGCTGCGCGCCCTCGGGAGAGGCGGAGCCGGAGGCGTCGCCCACGGGCACGCCCGCCGACCTCTGCGCGGCCGCCGCCCCCACGGGCGAGGCCGTGGAGTCGGTGACGGTGGACGGCGAGCTCGGCGAGCCGTCGACGGCCACCTTCGAGAAGCCGATCGAGGTCCCCGAGGCCCAGCGCCTCGTCCTCGAGGAGGGCGACGGCGAGCCGGTCCAGAGCGGCGACTACCTCAACTACGCGCTCACCGCCTACGACGCCGTGAGCGGCGAGAAGGTCGGGGAGCTCGGCTACAACGAGGGCGAGTTGCTCCCCGCGCTCGTGTCGCCCGAGTCGCTCGGCCAGTTCACGGGGTGCGAGAACGTCGGCTCGCGTCTCGTGCTCGCGCTTCCGTCGGGCACCGACCAGGCCGGCACCGCGACGAACGCGCAGATCTACGTCTTCGACCTCCTGAGCGTGACGCCGACCGCGGCGTGGGGCGAGGAGCAGGAGCCGACCGAGGGCATGCCCACGGTCGAGCTCGCCGAGGACGGCGCTCCGACCGTCACGATCCCCGAGGGCGCCGAGGCGCCGGAGACGACCGAGCTGTCGACCCTCAAGGCCGGCGACGGCGCCACGGTCGAGGCGGGGGACATGGTCCTCGTCCAGTACACGGGCGTGAAGCTCTCCGACGGTTCCGTGTTCGACTCGAGCTGGGACCGCGGCACGCCCGCGCAGTTCGAGACGACGGGCGTGGTGACGGGCTTCAAGAAGGCCCTCGAGGGCCAGAAGGTCGGCTCGCAGGTGCTCGCGGTCATCCCGCCCGCCGAGGGCTACGGCGCGAGCGAGGGCAACGAGCTCCAGGAGGAGACGCTCGTCTTCGTCGTCGACATCCTCGCGACCCAGCACCCGGCGCCCGCCGCAGAAGAGGCTCCGGCGGAGTGACCCGCGTGCGGCGCGTCATCGTCCTGGGGTCGAGCGGGTCCATCGGCACGCAGGCCCTCGAGGTCATCCGCGCGCACCGCGACCGGTTCGAGCTGGTCGGCCTCTCGACGGGATCCAACGCGGACCTGCTCCGCGCGCAGGCGGCCGAGTTCGGCGTCGAGCACACGGCCCTCGGCGCGGAGGGCTCGGCTCAGCTCGTGCGGGACGTGGACGCCGACATCGTGCTCAACGGCATCACGGGCTCCGTCGGCCTCGGCCCCACGCTCGCCGCGCTCGAGGCCGGGCGCACGCTCGCCCTCGCGAACAAGGAGTCGCTCATCGTCGGCGGTGAGCTCGTCAAGGGGCTCGCCCGCCCGGGGCAGATCGTCCCGGTCGACTCGGAGCATTCGGCGATCGCCCAGGCCCTGCGGGCCGGGGAGCGCGGGGAGGTGCGCCGCCTCGTCGTGACCGCGTCGGGCGGGCCGTTCCGCGGATGGTCGCGCTCCGCGCTCGAGGACGTCACGCCCGCTCAGGCGCTCAAGCACCCGAACTTCTCGATGGGGCGCGTCATCACGACGAACTCGGCGACGCTCGTGAACAAGGGCCTCGAGGTGATCGAGGCGCACCTGCTGTTCGACGTGCCGTACGACCGGATCGAGGTGGTCGTGCACCCGCAGCAGCTCATCCACTCGATGGTGGAGTTCCACGACGGCTCGACGATCGCGCAGGCCGGACCGCCGCGCATGCTCGTCCCGATCGCGCTCGGCCTCTCCTGGCCCGAGCGTCTCGTCGACGTCGACGTGCCGATCGACTGGACCGCGGCGCAGACGTGGGAGTTCTCGCCGCTCGACGACGACGCATTCCCGTCGGTGCGGCTCGCGCGACGTGCGGGTGAGGCCGGTGGCACGCATCCCGCCGTCTACAACGCCGCCAACGAGCAGGCGGTCGAGGCGTTCCACGACGGGCGGCTGTCGTTCCCCGGCATCGTCGACACGATCGCCGCCGTGCTCGACCGACACGAGGCTCCGGCCGAGCTCACGCTCGAGACCCTCGCCGACGCGGAGGCCTGGGCGCGCGGCAGCGCTGACGAGCTCATCGCCGCACGCGGCTGACGGCGCGCCCGCCCGTGGGCGTGCTTGCCGCGTGCGGCCGCCATCCGCGGATCTGACCGGCCGCACGGGGCAAGCGCCAGGGCTCGGGGGCAAGCGCCATGGCTTGGGTGCGTGCGCGGCTCAGTCCCCGCGCGGCTCAGTCCTCGTAGGGGACGGGCCAGGCCGGGTCCGGCACGGGCCAGCCGGCGTCGCGCAGCGCGCGCCGTGCGAGCTCGCGCGCTGAGTACGGCGTGCGAACGCCCTTGATGTCGCGGTAGTCCTGGTGACCCGGGCCCGCCCAGAGGATCGCGTCGCCCGGTCCGACGAGCTTGACCGCCTCGACGATCGCGGTCTCGGGCGGCGAGAACTCGTAGATCGGGTGGTCCGGGTTCGCCGCGCGTGCGCCCTCGAGGAGGGTCGCGCGGATGGCCGCGGGGTCCTCGTGACGCGGGTGGTGGTCGGTGATGACGACGATGTCGCTGCCCTCGACCGCCGTGCGGCCCATGTCGCGGCGCTTCGTCTTGTCGCGGTCTCCATCGGCGCCGAAGAGCATGAGCACCTTGCCGGGAGTCACGCGGCGGACGGCCGCCAGCGTCTTCTCGAACGCATCGGGCGTGTGGCCGAAGTCGACGTAGACCGCCGGGCCCTCCGGTCCCGAGACGAGCTGCGTGCGCCCGGGCAGGTAGGCGCGGATGCCGCCGTCGCGCTCGAGCGCCTCGACGATGCGCTCCCACGCGAAGCCGGCCTCGAGCAGCATGACGATGGCGGTGCCGGCGTTCGACGCCATGTGCGGGCCGATGACCGGCACGACCGACGTGAGCGCGCGGCCATCCGGTCCGGTCAGCGTGAACCGCGTGCCCTCCTGGCGCTCGTCGTCGATCGTGACGATCCAGTCCGCCTGGGCGGCCGCATCGGGGTCGGCCGCGATCGACGGGGTGGCGACGGTGACCACGGGCACGGTCGCGCGCGCGACGTACTCGGCACCGGGAGCCGAGTCGAGGGAGATGACCGCGCGGCGCGAGCGCTCGGGCGTGAAGAACGACGCCTTCGCCTCGAAGTACTCGCGCATGTCGGCGTAGTCGTCGAGGTGGTCGTGCGTGAGATTCGTGAACGCCGCGACGTCGAAGACCAGGCCGTCGACGCGATGGCGGGTCAGCGCCTGCGCGCTGACCTCGACCGCGACGGCCTCGACGCCCCGCTCGCGCATGAGGGCGAGCAGCGCGTGGAACTCGCTCGCCTCGGGGGTCGTCAGACGCGACACGATGACCTCGCCCGCGATGTGGCGCTCGGCGGTAGAGGAGAGCCCCGTCACCACGCCCATCTGGGTGAGGATGCCGTCGAGAAGGTGCGTGATCGAGGTCTTGCCGTTCGTGCCGGTCGTCCCGAGGAGCAGCGGCAGGTCGCGGTCGGTGCCGTAGACCCACGCCGACAGATCGCCGAGCACGGCGCGCGGGTCGGAGACGACGACGATCGGCAGACCGGCCGACGCCGCGATCTCGGCGCCCTCCGTGTCCGTCACGACCGCGACGGCGCCCTTCTCGGCCGCGGCCGCCGCGAACTCCGCACCGTGGCGGTTGACGCCGCGGATCGCGACGAACGCCTCGCCCGCGCGCAGGTCTGCGGTCGCGAGCGTGACGCCGGTGAGCTCGACGCCCGTCGCCTCCCCGCGCAGCTCGCCGCCGAAGCGCTCGGCGAGCTCGGTGAGGGAGCGTCGCGGCGGGTTCTCCGGTCGCAGGACGGGGGGCAGGTTCGACGGTGTCGCGGACATCCTCTCCATCGTCTCACGCGCGATCCGAGGAGAGCATGCGAGGCGCCGACGGGGTGTCGGCGCCTCGCATCGTCTCAGCGACGCGCGGTGCGGCGATACGCGAGGACGCTCACGGCGAGAGCGGCGATCCCGGCAGCGAGACCGCCCGCACCGAGCGCGATCGGCACCGCGCCGCTGTCGGCCTCGGCCGCGTCCGTCTCCGTCGTCGCGTCGTCCGCAGCGTGGCCGTCGTCTTCCGCCGCCGGCGCGAGCGTCACGACCGGCGCCGGAGCCTCGAGGTCGTGCGGGTCTTCGCCGTCCTCGGCGATCTCGGACCACGAGGTCGACCCGTCGACGCACAGCTGCTCGACGGGGAATGCGAGCGTGTCGGGAGCGTCGGCGGCGTAGGCGACCGAGAGCTCCACGGCGGCGCGCATCGCGTTCGGCACGGGCTCGTCCGCCGTGTACGTGATCGACTGCACGAGACCGGTCGACGCGTCGCGCTCGACGTCGATCGACCATCCGGCCTGGACGGTCGGGACGACCGAGTCGATGCCGTCGGCGGGCGGCGTGATGACGAGGGCGGTCGTGGGGGAGTCGTCGCATCCGTGCGAGAACGCGAACGTCAGCACGTCGTACCCGCCCGCGACGGGAGCGTCGGGCGTCACGGTGACGTGCGCGTGCGCCGCGAGCGGTGCGGCCACGAGGGCGGCGGCGAGCGCGCCGGACGCGGCGAGGCGGATGCCGCGACGGCGGATGGCGGGACGACGGGCAGGGGCGATGGGAGTCATGGCTGTTCCTTCGGGGTCTTCGATTCGCTCCGGCGCAGCGCGGCCCGGCTGCGAGGCAGGCCGGAGGGCGCGCGGGGGTGCCGGATGGCGCGGATGCGCCGGACGTCGCGCGCGGCGATCGCGGAGCGCGACGGGTGCCCGGGGTGGGCGATGTCAGGCGAAGGAAGCCGAAGGCGGTCCGCGCTGCAGGCGGATGTCGTGGAAGCGCCGGCTCGCCCGCTCGCTGCGGCGGTCTGCACGCAGGGGAAGCCGACGACGGATGCGCGCGAGCGGGAGCGCGGCCGCGCGCACGAGGCGCGCGATCGCCCACGCGGCGATCGCGCGGACGAGCTGCTCGCCGCGCCAGAGGAGCGCCGTCGTGACGAGCACGGCGACCGCGTGCGCCGCGAGCATGGGGGCATCGGCCGCCGTCGCGAGGACGGCCGTCTCGACGAGGGCCGGATGCGCGTGCGCCTCGGCGTGCAGATGCCCCGCGTGCGCGCTCTCGGAGATGCGCGTCGCGACCGGCGACCCGAGCGCGAGGAATGCGAGGTGGAACGCCGCCTGGGTCGTGACGACGGCGGCGAGCACGCGGGACAGACGCGGACGCGGGCCGACGACGAGGATGGCCGGCAGAGCGAGCACTGCGGCCATCGCGACGACGAGGAGCGGAGCGGGAGCGGCTCCGCCGCCGACCGTGTGCGAGACGGCGGCGAGCACGGTCGCGACCGTCGACGCAGACGCCCCGCGGAGGGCGCGCAGCTGCCGGTCGGTCACGCCCCCCAGGATAGGCGCTCGCCGCGTGCGTCCGTGCCGTGCGGGGAACTCCGAGGCGTGGCCGCTAGCGTGGCGGCGTGGATGTCCTCGCGTTCGTGATCGGTGTGCTGGTCATGGTGGTCGGCCTCGCGGTCTCGATCGCGCTGCACGAGATCGGGCATCTCGTGCCCGCCAAGCGCTTCGGCGTGCGGGTCGGGCAGTACATGATCGGCATGGGCCCGACGCTGTGGTCGACGCGCCGCGGCGAGACCGAGTACGGCGTCAAGGCGCTCCCGATCGGCGGCTACATCTCGATGGCGGGCATGTACCCGCCGGCGAAGGACGAGCCGACGACCGCGGCCGACTCGGCCGCGGTCTCCGCGCGCACCGCCCGTCGCCGCGGCATCTACGCGACGCTCGTGCAGGACGCGCAGGCGGCGAACGCCGAGACGCTCGAGGGCGTCGACGACGCGCGCACCTTCCATCGGCTGCCGGTGTGGAAGCGCGTCGTCATCATGCTCGGCGGCCCGATCATGAACCTCGTGCTCGCGGTCGTCCTGTTCGCGGTGCTCTTCAGCGGCATCGGCATGCAGCAGGCGACGACGACGGTCGCCGCCGTGTCCGAGTGCGTCCTTCCTCCCGGTTCGACAGCCACCGAATGCGCGGCCGACGATCCCGAGGCGCCGGCGCACGCGGCCGGCATCCTCCCCGGCGACCGTCTCGTCGAGCTCGACGGAACCCCCGTGGAGACGTTCGCCGAGGCATCCGAGATCATCCGCGCGCACCCCGGCACGGCCATCCCCGTCGTCGTGGAGCGCGACGGCGCCCGTGTCCCGCTGACGCTCACGCCCGTCGAGAACGAGGTCGAGGTCACCGCGGACGACGGCACGACGTCGGTCGAGACCGTCGGCTACGCCGGCATCAGCTCGTCGGTCGAGCGCGTGCGCGAGCCGATCTGGGCGGGTCCGCAGGCGGCAGCAGACAACGTCGCGGCGGTCGTGGGGATCGTCGTCGACCTTCCCGCTCGGCTGTACGACACCGCCTACGACCTCTTCACCGGCGGGGAGCGCGACGCGGACGGCCCGATGAGCGTCGTCGGCGTGGGGCGTCTCGCGGGTGAGGTGGCCGCGACCGACGCGCCGATCCTCGACCGCGTCGCCGTGATGACGAGCCTCCTGGCGTCGCTCAACGTCGCGCTGTTCGTCTTCAACCTCGTGCCGCTGCTGCCGCTCGACGGCGGCCACATCCTCGTCGCCCTGTGGGACGGCGCGCGCCGGGCGGTCGCCAAGCTCCTCGGCCGCCCGGAGCCGGCGCCCACCGACGCCACGCGCCTCGTGCCCCTCACGCTCGTCGTGGTGGTGCTCCTCATCGGCATGGGCGCGCTGCTGTTCGCGGCCGACATCTTCAACCCCGTGCAGCTGCTCGGCGGCTGAACGCACGAGGCGGCCGCGGTCTCAGGCGAGCGCGTGCGCGACGAGGCGCTCGAGGGTCCGCATGCCGTCGCGCGACAGGATGGACTCGAGGTGCCCCTGCACCGACGCGAAGCCCGCACCGCGGAGGGCGTAGACGTCGCCCGACGACGGGTCGGCCGCGACCTCGACCTCGCCGACCGCGCCGCACCGCGTCTCGCTCGGCGTGAGCCGCGTGACGCCGGGGGTCACGCGGGCCGTGAAGGTGTTGTAGAAGCCGATCGATGCGCGCTCGCCGAAGAGGTCGACGTCGAGCTGGAGGCCCTGGTGGGGGCTCGCGAGCGTCCCGAGGCCGACGCCGATGCGGTCCGCGAGGATCTGGTGGCTCAGACACACGGCGAGGAGGGGCCGGTGCTGCTCGAGTCGGCGCACGACGACCTCGCGCATCCGGGCGACGCGCGGGCTCTCGTCGTCGCGCGGATCGCCGGGGCCGGGGCCCGAGACCACGAGCTCCGCCGCGTCGAGGCGGGCGCGATCGGCCTCGCTCCAGTGCACGATCTCCACGTCGAGGCCCAGGTGGCGCAGCTGGTGCGCGAGCATCGTCGTGAAGCGGTCCTCGGCATCGACGACGACCGCGCGTCGGCCCGTGAACGGCGCCTGCCGGGCACCCGGCTCCTGCTCCTGCATCCAGAACGGCGCGAGGCGCGCGTTGCGGGAGGCCAGGAGCGTCGCGATGTCGGGGTCGTCGGCGAGACGACGGGCGGGGGCCGGCTCGTCGTCGTCGGGCACGATCGTGATCGCGCGCGGGATGGCGCCGATCGCGCCGAGCACGCCGGCCGCCTTGCCGTGCGTCTCGCTGACCTCCCCGTACGGATCCGAGTGCCGCACGAGGGTCGCGCCGACCGGCACGCGGAGGCGCCCGTCCTCGAGATACGCGGTGCGGATGAGGATCGGGGCGTCGAGGTCATGCCCGCCCTCGGCGTTCGGCGTGAACAGCGCGGCGACACCCGAGTAGTACCCGCGCGGCGACGCCTCGTGGCGGCGGATGACCGCGCACGCGTTCTGCATGGGGGAGCCCGTGACCGTCGGGGCGAACATCGTCTCCCGGAGGATCTCGCGCGGGTCCAGGCGCGAGCGCCCGCGCAGCACGTACTCCGTGTGCGTGAGGCGCGACATCTCCTTGAGATGCGGGCCCGTGATCCGGCCGCCGTCGCTGCAGACGGCGCTCATCATCTTGAGCTCCTCGTCGACGACCATGAAGAGCTCCTCGGTCTCCTTCGTCGACGAGAGGAACTCCGTCAGCGTCTCGACCGTCGCGCCGCCGGCCGGATGGCGGAAGGTGCCCGAGATCGGGTTCATCGTGACCACCCCGTCGCGCGCGCTGACGTGCGCCTCGGGGCTCGCCCCGACGGCCACGTGCCCGGGCGTGATGATCGCGAAGGTCCAGTACGCGCCGCGCTCGTGCTCGAGCAGCGCGCGGAACCAGGTCAGCGCGGCCACGCGCGGGTCGGCGTCGACGCCGGCCACGTAGTCGCGGCGGATGACGAAGTTGGCGCCCTCTCCGCGCCCGATCTCCTCGGAGATGACACGGCGGACGATCGCCGCGTACTCCGCGTCGTCGAGGTCGAAGCCCGCGGACGCGAGCGGGATGTGCTCGGCCGGCAGCGCGGCGACGGCGGCGTCGAGCGGGATGGCCGAGTGCGCGTCGACGGTGAGGCAGCGCAGCGGCGCGTCGTCGTCGTGCGCCTCGAAGCCGCGCTCGCGCACCTGGCGGAACGGCACGAGCGCGAGCACCTCGCGCGGGGTGCCGTCGGGCCCGGTCAGCGGGATGTCCGCGAGCAGCTCGACGTCGACGACCTCGCCCTCGAGCACCTCGACCGCGTCGCCGCCCTCTCGGACGATGAGCGCGAACGAGGCGGCGGGGTCGGCGGCGAGGCGGGCGATGAGGTCGGCCGTGGCGGGGGCAGCGGTCCCGGTCATGCGTGAAACTCCTCCTGGGCGAGGCTGCCCTCAGACAGAAAAGACCGCCCCATCCGGTTGAACTGGGCGGTCGAATTCGAGGTTCGCGAAGCACCGCCTATCGGGCGGGCCACCAGGTGCGGTTCGCGAACATGCGCCTGAAACTACCACAGGCGCGCGGAACCTGCCGCGCGGTGCGTCGCTCCCGCCGCTCCGCTCGCCCGCCATCCAGCCCGCTTCCACCCGTGCGGCGTAACCTGGACCCGTGCCTGCAGTGAACATCGGTATGCCCCGCGTGCCCGAGACCCTCGCCCCGCGCCGCAAGTCGCGTCAGATCCGGGTCGGGAAGGTCCTCGTCGGCGGCGACGCCCCCGTCAGCGTGCAGTCCATGACGACGACGCCGACCACCGACATCAACGCGACGCTGCAGCAGATCGCCGAGCTCACGGCGTCGGGCTGCGAGATCGTCCGCGTCGCGGTGCCGAGCCAGGACGATGCGGATGTCCTCCACATCATCGCGAAGAAGAGCCAGATCCCGGTCATCGCGGACATCCACTTCCAGCCGAAGTACGTGTTCCAGGCGATCGACGCCGGTTGCGCGGCTGTCCGCGTCAACCCCGGCAACATCCGCAAGTTCGACGACCAGGTCGGCGCGATCGCGAAGGCCGCGCAGGCCGCCGGCGTCTCGCTCCGCATCGGCGTGAACGCGGGCTCGCTCGACCGCCGCCTGCTCGAGAAGTACGGCAAGGCGACGCCCGAGGCCCTCGTCGAGTCGGCGGTGTGGGAGGCGAGCCTGTTCGAGGAGCACGACTTCCACGACTTCAAGATCTCGGTCAAGCACAACGACCCGATCGTCATGGTGAAGGCGTACCGTCTGCTCGCCGAGCGCGGCGACTGGCCGCTGCACCTCGGTGTGACCGAGGCGGGCCCCGCCTTCCAGGGCACGATCAAGTCGGCCACGGCGTTCGGCATCCTCCTCGCGGAGGGCATCGGCGACACCATCCGCGTCTCGCTCTCGGCGCCGCCCGCCGAGGAGGTCAAGGTCGGCCACCAGATCCTGCAGTCGCTCAACCTGCGCGAGCGCAAGCTCGAGATCGTGTCCTGCCCGTCGTGCGGACGCGCCCAGGTCGACGTCTACTCGCTCGCCGACAGCGTCACCGAGGGGCTCAAGGACATGACGGTGCCGCTGCGCGTGGCGGTCATGGGGTGTGTCGTGAACGGGCCCGGCGAGGCGCGCGAGGCCGACCTCGGCGTCGCATCGGGCAACGGCAAGGGCCAGATCTTCGTCAAGGGCGAGGTCATCAAGACCGTGCCGGAGGCCGAGATCGTGCAGACGCTCATCGAGGAGGCGAACCGCATCGCCGACGCGATGGGCCCGGACGCCCCGCTCGGCACCGCGCAGGTCGTCACGGCGTAGCGCCGCGCGGCGCCGTGCCAGGATGGCGTCCGTGCCCCTCGACCGCATCGCCCTGATCTCCGACGTCCACGGCAATCTCACGGCGCTCGAGGCCGTGCTCGCCGACATCGCCGCGCGCGGCATCAGGCATATCGTCAACCTCGGCGACACGGCGGGCAAGGGCCCGCGCGGAAGCGCCGCCGTGGCGCGCGTGCAGGAGGCCTGCGCGGTCAACGTGCGGGGCAACTGGGACGACTTCCTCGACACCATCCCGGACGAGGGCCCCGCCGAGATGGTCTGGTGGCGCGACGAGCTCACGGCCGCGCAGCGCCTCTGGCTGCGCACGCTGCCGCTCTGCCACGATCTCGCGCTGAGCGGGCGCCGCATCCGCCTCTTCCACGCGTCGGCGGAGAGCCCGCACGTGCGCGTGCACTTCCACCACACGGCCGAGCAGTTCGACGGGATGTTCCGCGCCACCGAGATGACCGGACCGGGCGCGGCTCCCGACGTCGTCGGCTACGGCGACATTCACGACGCGTACATCGAGTCGGCCGACGGGCGCACGCTCTTCAACGTCGGCAGCGTGGGCAACCCGCTCGACGAGCCCACGCCGTCGTACGTCATCCTCGAGGGCGAGCTCGACGGGGAGCGCGGCGCCCCCTTCGGCGTCCAGTTCGTGCGCGTGCCGTACGACGTCGAAGCCGAGATCGCGGTCGCCCGGGAGCGCGCGATGCCCACGGCGGACGTGTGGGAGATCGAGCTGCGCACCGCCGTCTACCGCGGTCGCCAGACCGCCTGAGCGGCCTCAGCGCACGGCGGCGACGACGAGCTCGGCGAGCCGCTCCGGCTGCGTGAACTGCGGCCAGTGCCCCGAGCCGATGCGCACGACCTCGACGTCGGCGATGGCGCCGAACTCGTCCGCGAACGGCCCCCACTGCGCGAGCTCGGCGCGGAGGGCGTCCTCGTCCATCGACCCCATCAGGAGCGTGACCGGCACGTCGTGCCGTCGCGGATCCGAGAGCGCGATCTCGTCGGTCGGGACCCGGGCCGGCACGCTTCCGGTGAGCGCGGCCGTCCGCTCGCGCGTCTCCGCGTCGAGGTCGGCGGTCTCGGGCGCGTCGAAGAAGTCCCACCCCGGGAACGGCACGACGCCGCCCTCGACGGGGAACTCCGAGATGCCGAAGCCGGGCGCGGGCGGCACCGTGTCCACGAAGACCGCGCGTGCCACGCGATCGGGCCGCGCATCGACCGCGCCCCAGGCCACGTTGCCGCCGCCCGAGTGGCCCACGAGGACCACCGGCTCGGCGGCGGCGTCGATCTCCGCGACGACCGCGTCGATCCAGTCGGCGAGGCCGATGTCGCCGGGATCGGGGTCCCCGACGCCGGGCATGGTGAGGGGGCGAGGGCGATGGCCGGCGGCCGTGAGCGCGTCGACGATCGGCCCCCAGGACCGTGCGTCGAGCCAGAGACCGGGAATGAGGAGGACGTCCATGCCCTCGACGCTAGCGGCGGCCTCCGACATGGCGGAAGGGGCGGCGCCGCGTTCTGCTTCAGGCGGATACGGGGCGGGCGATCAGGGCGCCGGGCGCCTCTCGCGAGACGCGCGCGGCGTCTCGCCGCGCGTCCTCGGCGACCCGCTCCAGCCATCCGCTCCGCCGCTGCGCGTCGGCATGGCGGACGTCGGTGAAGCGAGAGGCGCGCACCCGGCGGATGCCGCAGAAGCGCAGGGTCTGTGCGCGCAGCTGGCGCATCGCGGGGTCGCCCGTCGCCCACAGGAACCAACGCGGTGAGTCGCTCGTCATGATGACCCGGCCCGTGCGCCCGCGGAGGAGCCCCTCGGGGAACCCGTTCGCCCGATATCGGTAGGCGACGCGGGGCAGGAGCACGCGATCCAGGAAGCCCTTGAGGAGTGCGGGCGTCGATGCCCACCAGACCGGGGTCGCGACGACGACGTGGTCGGCGGCGAAGATCGCCTCGAGGGCGCGCTCGAGGTCGGGCTCGAGCGGCTGCTCGGCCCGATAGCCGGCGCGCAGCACGGGATCGAAGTCGAGATCGCGCACCGCGAGCACGACCGCGTCGCCGTGCGCCTCCGCGTAGCGGGAGGCGAGGGCGGACACGAGCGAGTCGGGCGATGGATGGCCGTCGATGACGAGAGCGGGCACGGTTCCTCCTGAGAAGTGGGCCCTGTCCAGAATGTGGACACTGTCAGGATAGCTAGGATCTTGCGTGTGTCAACATCCGTCGGCAGGTACCACCATGGCGACCTCGGTCCCGCGCTGCTCGAGGCGGCGGAAGCGCTCCTGGCGGAGCGCGGTGCGGCGGCGCTGAGCCTCCGTGAGGTCGCACGCCGGGCGGGTGTGAGCCACAACGCGCCGTATCACCACTTCGCCGACCGCCTCGCGCTCCTCAAGCGCCTCTCCGAGCGGCACATGGACGCCCTCCTGGACGCGCAACGCCGCGCGGCGGAGGGGGAGCGCGATGCGCGCGCACGGCTCCGCGCGATCGCGTCGGCCTACGTCGGGTACGCGCGGGAGCATCCGCACGGCTTCGGCATCGTCTTCGACCCCGAGGTGTGCGTGCCCGGCCATCCGTCGGAGGCGATGGCACCGCTCATCCGCGCGAACGAGGAGCTGATCGCCGCGGTCGTCGCACAGGCCGCGCCCGAGCTCGACGATCCGACCCGAGAGGCGGCCGTGGCCGGTGTCTGGGGCCTCGCGCACGGGCTCGCGACGCTCGTCGTCGCGGGGCACATCGACGCGGGGCAGGTCGACGCGGGCATCGACGGCGTCATCGCCCTCGCGAGCGCATCCGCCTGAGCGCCAGGCGTCACGCGACGGAGAGGACGACCTCTCCCGTCGCGATGTCGGTCGACTCGACGTGCACGCGGATGCGCGTGCCCGGCTCGACCGCCTCCCGCACCGTCGCCGTCACGAAGGGGTCGGCGATCTGCACGCGGCGTCCGCCCTTCGTCTCGGCGAGGACGACCGCGTCCACGATGTCGCCGATGCGCGCGTGCAGGACGGCCGCCTCGACGCGGTCGACGGCGCCGGACTCGAGACGAGACGCGAGGGCCGACGACCGGCGCATGATGTCGGGCAGCAGCGGCAGGGTGTCGACATCGGCACGCCCCGTGCAGGCGAGCAGCACGAAGCGATCGACGAGCCGCCGCAGGGGAGCGGTCGCATGCGCGTAGGGCGCGCCGATCGCTGCCTGGCCGGCATCCGCCGGGATCTCGTCGGGAGACGTGAACGCCGCGTAGTCCGCACCGCGGAAGAGCGCGCTCGCGGCCTGCAGGACCGCGGGCGTCGCGGGGTCGGCGGGGTCGAGCCGGCGCAGGTACTCGCCGTAGTCCACGGCGTCGTCCCAGGGGCGACCGAGGAGCGCGGCGCGCCGCCGGAACTCCGCGAGCGACTCCTCGTCGGCCGGCGGCATGGTCCGCAGGATGCCGCGGCCCTCCCGCTGCATGATCGCGGCCGCGGCCATCCCCGTCATGAGGGAGATCTGCGCGTTCCAGTCCTCGACGGGAAGGGGCCTGCGCATCCGCAGCGTGTAGCCGTCCGGCCCGTCGACGATCTCCTCCTCGGGGGCGTTGAGACTCGCTCCGCCGCGCGCGGCCTCCTGCGCGATCCGCAGGGGGCCGACCTCTGCAAGATGCCGGAGCGTCTCCGGGGCCGAGCCGTCGTCGATCGCCCGCTGGGCCTCCTCGTACGTCCACTGGCGCCGTGATCGCACCCACGCGCGCTCGAGCGTCACGTCCTCGGGGCCGTGCGCTCCCTCGGCATCGAGCGCGAAGCGCCACACATAGGCGCGGCGGTCCTCGTCGGGCAGGAGCGACGCGGCCCCGTGCGACAGGGCCTCGGGATGGAGCCGTCGGGCGCGTAGAGGGTCTGCCCGCGGCGCCGTGCCTCCGCGTCGATCGCCCCGCCGGGGCGCACGAACGCCGCGAGGTCGGCGATCGCGTAGTGGACGACGAAGCCGTCACCCGCGCGGGCGATGTGCATCGCCTGATCGAGATCGCGCGATCCCTCGGGATCGATCGTCAGGAACGCGAGGTCGCGCAGATCCGCGCGCTCGGCGTCCGAGCCGTCGACGGCGGCATCGCTCGCGGCGACCTCCTCCGCCTCGGCGACGACCTCGGGCGGGAACGAATCGGGCAGCTCGAGGGATCGCCGCAGCTCGGCGAGCGCCTCTCCGAGCGCGCTCTGGACGGCGGACGGCGACAGGCGGGTGTGACGTGCCGGCATGCCGTCAGCCTAGGCGCGCGCCCGCCGCGCGGGAGTCAGGCGAGCACGCGCGTGAGCTTCTCGGTGTTCGACACCCGGCGGATGCCGCGGATGGCGCCGCTCGCGTCGAACTCGAACGCGATGACGTCGATCTCCGCCCCGATCGCGAGCGACAGCCCGGGCTCCCCGTTGACCTCCGTGTGCGCGACGCGGGGCCGCACGCCCGCCGCGATCGCCTTGCCGAGGATGCCCGCGAGGAAGCGGGCGATGCGACGCGGGCCGAAGACGGGGTTGAGAGCGCTGCGGACGCGTCCTCCGCCGTCCGCCCACAGGATGGCGTCGTCGGCGAGCCACGCCACCACGGCCGCGATGTCGCCGCCCTCGATGGCCTCGACGACGCGGGCGAGCGCCTCACGCGAGGGAGGGGGCGGCGACGCGGCGCGATCTCCGTCGAGCTGGAGCCGGCGCTCGCCGCGGGAGATGAGCTGACGCACGGCCGCCGGCGAGCGCTCGAGCACGCGTCCGATCTCGACCGCGCTCATGCCGAACGCCCGATGGAGCACGACGGCCGCGCGCGCCTCGGGCGAGAGCTGCTCGGCGAGGTGCAGCACCGTGAGCGAGAGCATCTCGCGATCGGCGACGACGTCCTCGGGCAGGCGGTCGACCGCGACCGGCTCGGGGAGCCACGGGCCGGGGTACTCCTCCCGCTCCGCCGCGAGCTGCCGCAGTCGGTCGATCGAGCGCCGCACGCACGTCGTGGTGAGCCATGCGGGCCACGACCGCACGGACGCGCCCCGCTCGGCGCGGACGGCCTCGAGCGCCACCTCGGAGACCACGTCCTCCGCGTGGCCGAAGTCCCCGAGCATCCGATAGGCGATGCCGACGAGGCGGTCGCGCTCCTCGCGCCAGGCGAGAGCGGCCGCCGAGCGCGACGACAGGGCCTCCACGATGCTCAGGCTACGGGGTGGGCGGCGTCCACCGGCGGCTCCATCTCGGTCGCGATCGCGATCCGGTTCCAGACGTTGATCGTCGCGATCGCCAGCACGATGGCACCGAGCTGCCCGTCGTCGAAGTGCCGCGCCGCGGCATCCCAGACCTCGTCGTCGACCCCGTCGGGCCCGAGGCGGGTGACGGCGTCGGTGAGGGCGAGCACCGCCGTCTCGCGCTCGTCGAACAGGGAGCGCGCATGACGCCACGCGGCGACCGCGTGCAGCCTGCGCTGCGGGATCCCGCGCCGGGCTCCGTCGGTCGCGTGCATGTCCACGCAGAATCCGCATCCGTTCAGGACGGATGCCCGCAGCTTGATGAGCTCGTAGAGCTCGGCGTCCACGGTCGAGCGCACATAGCCCTCGAGGCCGATCACCGCGGCATAGCCGAGCTTGTTGGTCTTCGCGATCGCGATGCGCGTCATGGGCGTCCTCCTCCGGTCGGTGTCGACGGCGGATGGCCGTCCACCCATACCGTCGGAGCGCGTGCGCGAAGTGTGACAGGGGCGCCGCCGGCGTGTCGGAGCGGCGAGGGCGCGGGCCTAGACTTGTCGCTCGTGGTCACCCGTCTGTCGCAACTCTTCGTCCGCACGCTCCGAGAAGACCCTGCCGAGGCAGAGGTCGCGAGCCACCGCCTGCTCGTCAGGGCCGGTTACATCCGCCGTCAGGCGGCCGGCATCTTCGCGTGGCTCCCGCTCGGCCTGCGGGTGAAGGCGCGGATCGAGCAGATCATCCGCGAGGAGATGACGGCGGCCGGTGCGCAGGAGGTGCACTTCCCGGCGCTCATGCCGCGTGAGCCCTATCAGGCCACGGGCCGCTGGGACGAGTACGGCGACCTCCTCTTCCGTCTGCAGGACCGCAAGGGCGGCGACTACCTCCTCGCGCCGACGCACGAGGAGGCGTTCACGCTCCTCGTCAAGGACCTCTACTCGTCGTACAAGGACCTTCCGCTCACGATCTACCAGATCCAGGACAAGTACCGCGACGAGGCTCGGCCGCGCGCCGGCCTCCTGCGCGGACGCGAGTTCACGATGAAGGACGCGTACTCGTTCGACCACACCGACGAGGGCCTCGACCGCTCGTACCAGGCGCAGCGCGACGCGTACGAGCGCATCTTCCAGCGCCTCGGACTGGAGTACGCGATCGTGCAGGCCGACGCCGGGGCGATGGGCGGGTCGCGCTCCGAGGAGTTCCTCCACCCGACGCCCGTCGGCGAGGACACCTTCGTCCGCAGCGAGGGCGGCTACGCGGCCAACGTCGAGGCGTACACGACGACGGCGCCCGAGCCCGTCCCGTTCGACGGCCTCCCCGAGCCCGTCGTCTTCGACTCGCCCGGCACCACGACCATCCAGACCCTCGTCGCGCACGCGAACGACGTGCTCGAGGGGGAGTGGACCGCGGCCGACACGCTCAAGAACGTCGTGCTCGCGCTCACCCATCTGGACGGCACGCGCGAGCTCGTCGTCGTGGGCATCCCCGGCGACCGCGACATCGACGACAAGCGCGTCGAGGTCGCCTTCGCGCCCGCCGAGGTCGAGCCAGCGACGGACGCCGACTTCGAGGCGAACCCGCTTCTCGTCCGCGGGTTCATCGGGCCCTGGAGCGCGACCGGGCCCATCCTCGGCGAGGAGTCGGCCACGGGCATCCGCTACCTCCTCGACCCCCGAGTCGTCGACGGCACGCGCTGGATCACGGGCGCGAACCAGGCCGACCGCCACGTGCACGGGCTCGTCGCCGGGCGCGACTTCACGGCCGACGGCTTCGTCGAGGCCGCGACCGTGCGCGACGGAGACCCCGCTCCGGATGGCTCGGGCCCCGTGACGCTCGCGCGCGGCATGGAGATCGGCCACGTCTTCCAGCTCGGCCGGAAGTACGCGGAGGCGCTCGGCCTCAAGGTGCTCGACGAGAACGGCAAGCTCGTGACTGTCACGATGGGCTCGTACGGCATCGGCGTCACGCGCATCCTCGCGATCATCGCCGAGCTCTCGCACGACGACCGGGGCCTCATCTGGCCCGAGTCGGTCGCGCCGTTCGACGTGCACGTCGTGGCCACGGGCAAGGGAGACGAGGCGTTCGCGCTCGCCGAGCGGCTCGTCGCCGACCTCGAGTCGGCCCGCCTCGACGTGCTCTACGATGACCGCCCGAAGGTGTCGCCGGGGGTCAAGTTCGGCGACGCCGAGCTCATCGGCGTGCCGAAGCTCGTCGTCGTCGGGCGCGGTGCGGCCGACGGGATGGTCGAGCTGTGGGACCGTCGGACGGGCGACCGCGAGGTGGTCCCGTTCGCCGACGCCGTGGCGCGCCTGACAGCCTGACGCGCCGCACGGCGTTTGGCCGCGGCCCTCCGAGGCGACATACTGACGCGCATGGAAGACCTCGAAGCGTTCATCGGCTGGTTCGGCAACGAAGTTCTCTGGACCTGGATCGTGCTGCCGATCGTGGCGCTCCTCGGCGTGTACATCACGGTGCGCTCGGGCGCGGTGCAGATCCGCATGCTGCCGGAGATGATCCGGACTCTTGCGGACAAGACCCCGCTCGACGACGACGGCCGCCCGCAGTCGGTGTCCTCGTTCCAGGCGTTCACCATCTCGGCGGCCTCGCGCGTCGGCACGGGGAACATCGCGGGCGTCGCGACCGCGATCGCGGTCGGCGGGCCCGGCGCGGTCTTCTGGATGTGGCTCATGGCGACGATCGGCGCCGCCTCCGCCTTCGCCGAGTCGACGCTCGCCCAGCTGTTCAAGGTGCGCGACAAGGACGGCTTCCGCGGCGGCCCCGCGTACTACATGGCAAAGGGACTGCGTGCCCGCTGGATGGGCGTCGCGTTCGCGGTCATCCTCATCTTCTGCTTCCCGTTCGCCTTCTCGGCTCTGCAGGCGAACACGATCGCGCTCACGATGTCGTCCGCCATCACGCAGCTCTCCGGGGCCGAGGGCACCTGGCTGCTCTGGGTCGTCGGGATCCTCACGGCGGCGCTGACGGGCGTCATCGTGTTCGGCGGCGTGCGCCGGATCGCGAGCGTGACGCAGGGGCTCGTCCCCGTCATGGCGCTCGCCTACCTGCTCCTGGGCCTCGCGGTCGTCATCGTGCACATCGACCAGCTCCCGGCGGCGTTCGCGTCGATCTTCACGCAGGCGTTCGGGTTCAACCAGATCCTCGGCGCGACGCTGGGCCAGATCATCCTCACGGGCGTCAAGCGCGGCATGTTCTCGAACGAGGCCGGCCTCGGATCGGCGCCCAACGCGGGTGCCGCCGCCGCCGTCACGCACCCCGCGAAGCAGGGCTTCGTGCAGTCGCTCGGCGTCTACTTCGACACCATGATCGTGTGCTCGATCACCGCGTTCACGGTCCTCGTCGCGGTCCCGATCGAGAAGGGCGGGATGTCCGGCATCGAGCTCACCGAGCACGCGCTGACCTCGTCGCTCGGGGGCTGGGCCACGATCGCCCTGGCGGTCGTCGTGTTCATGCTCGCGTTCAGCTCGATCATCGGGAACTACTACTACGGCGAGGCGAGCATGGAGTTCATCTCGACGAAGCCCGCGGTGCTCACGACGTTCCGGGCGCTCGTCGTGCTCGCGGTGCTCGCGGGGTCGGTCGCCGCCGCGAGCTTCGTCTGGACGCTCGCGGACGCGATCATGGGCGTCATGGCCGTGATCAACCTCGTCGCGGTCGCGCTGCTGTCGGGTCTCGTCTTCCGACTGCTCAAGGACTACTCGCAGCAGCGCCGAGCAGGTGCCGATCCGGTGTTCACGCGCGACCTCATGCCCGACGTGCAGGGCATCGAGTGCTGGGAGAACGCGGAGAGCGTGACCGGCCCGATCCGGGTGGTCGGCCGCAGGCGCTGAGGCCCGCGCCCGCGGCCCGCTCCCAGCGTGGGCGCGGCTCGATCCGGTATCGTTGCGGAGATGTCGGCGAGACGTGTGCCGATGAGAGCTGAATACGGAGGACGCTGTGGATATCGATCTCGGATTGCTGCGAACGGTCGAGCGCGAGAAGGAGATCCCGTTCGACGAACTCGTTCGGATCATCGAGCAGGCCGTCCTCACGGCATACGGCAAGCACGTCTCCCAGAGCGGCGAGATCCCCGAGGGCGCACGCGCGCACCTCGACCGCAAGACCGGCCACGTCGCGATCCTCGTCCCCGTGCGGGATGAGGAGGGCGCGGTCATCGGCGAGGAGGAGACGACTCCCGAGGACTTCGGCCGCATCGCCGCCTACGCGGCCAAGCAGGTCATCAGCCAGCGCCTGCGCGACCTGGCCGACGACGCCGTGCTCGGCGAGTTCCGCGGCAAGGAGGGCGACATCGTCGCGGGCGTCGTGCAGCAGGGGCCCAACCCGCGCATGATCCACGTCGACCTCGGCACGGTCGAGGCCATCCTGCCGCCCGAGGAGCAGGTGCCCGGCGAGGAGTACTCGCACGGATCCCGCCTGCGCGTCTACGTCACGAGCGTCGCGAAGGGCCTCAAGGGCCCGCAGATCACCGTGTCGCGCACGCACCCCGGTCTCGTCCGCAAGCTCTTCGCGCTCGAGGTCCCCGAGATCGCGAACGGGCTCGTCGAGATCACCTCGCTCGCCCGCGAGGCGGGGCACCGCACGAAGATCGCCGTGCGCGCCAACGACCCGTCGATCAACGCGAAGGGCGCCTGCATCGGCGAGCTGGGCCGCCGCGTCCGCGCCGTCACCGAGGAGCTCAGCGGGGAGAAGATCGACATCGTCGACCACGATGACGATCTCCCGAAGTTCGTCGCGAACGCGCTGTCTCCCGCCAAGGTGACGAGCAGCTTCGTGCTCGACGCGACGACGAAGGCCGTTCGCGCACTCGTGCCCGACTACCAGCTGTCGCTCGCGATCGGCAAGGAGGGGCAGAACGCCCGTCTCGCCGCCAAGCTCACGGGCGCCAAGATCGACATCCAGCCCGACAGCATCCTCGAGCAGGGCTGAGCCGGCCCGATCGAAAGGGCCGTCGCGACACGCGCGACGGCCATCCGCGATGCCGAGGTGTAGGATGGAACCCGTACGGACGTGCGTCGCCTGTCGCATGCGCGCTCCCCGAGCCGCCCTTCTCAGGGTGGTCGTCATCGATTCCGAGCTCGTCCCCGATGAGCGCGCTGTCATGCCGGGCCGGGGGGCGTGGGTCCATCCGACGCCCGAGTGCATCGGAACCGCACTCACACGCCGCGCCTTCGTACGAGCACTGCGCGTGCCGGGCCCGCTCGACACGCAGACCTTCGAGAAATGGCTGAGCAGCTATGGAAATCAAGTGAACGGCTCGAAATGAGACCCGTCCGCCTTTAGAGGTCTGCCCTGTCCGGGGCAGGCCGCCCCAGACAGGAGAATTGTGGCAAAACCACGCGTACATGAGATCGCCGCGGAGCTGGGCGTCGACAGCAAGGTCGCGCTCGCGAAGCTCAAGGAGCTCGGCGAGTTCGTGAAGAGCCCGTCGTCGACGGTCGAACCGCCCGTCGCGCGCAAGCTGCGCGCCGCGCTCGAGTCGGAGGCCGCCGCGAAGCCCGCGGACGCCCCCGCCGACGCGAAGCCCGCGGCCCGCAAGCCCGCACCCGCGCGCCCCGGCGCACCCAAGCCCGGTCCCGCGCGTCCGGCCGAGAAGCCGGCCGCCGAGGCGCCCGCTGCACCGAAGCCCGCACCCGCGAAGCCCGCTGCCAAGCCGGCTCCCGCGGCCCCGCAGGCCGAGAAGCCGGCCGCTGGCGAGGCGCCCGCCGCGCCGAAGCCCGAGGCCGCCGCTCCCGCGGCGCCCGGCGCGCCGACCCCCGGGCCCCGTCCCGGCGGCCCGCGTCCCGGCAACAACCCGTTCGCGTCGCAGCAGGGCATGGGCAAGCGCCCGGGCGGACCGCGTCCCGGCAACAACCCGTTCGCGTCGGCGCAGGGCATGGGCCAGCGCCCGACGCCCGGCAACATCCCCCGTCCGCCGAAGCCGCAGGCTCCGCGCCCGGGTGCACCGCGCCCCGGCGCGCCGCGCCCCGGTCGTCCCGGTGGCGGCGCCGGTCGTCCCGGTGCTCCGTTCCAGCAGCGTCCGGGCGGCGCGGGTCGTCCCGGCGGCCCCGGTGCCGGCGGCGGCTTCCGTCCCGGCGGCGCACCCGGCGGCGGCGGCTTCGCCGGCCGTCCCGGTCCCGGCGGCCGCGGTCGCGGCGGCACGGCCGGCGCGTTCGGCAAGGGCGGCGGCAAGTCCAAGCAGCGCAAGTCGCGTCGGGCGAAGCGTCAAGAGTTCGAGATGCGGGAGGCGCCGATCGTCGGCGGCGTCAAGGTCCCGCGCGGCGACGGCAACACCGTCATCCGGATGCGCCGCGGCGCATCGATCTCCGACTTCGCCGACAAGATCGAGTCGATCACCGGCATGAGCGTCCAGCCGGGCAACCTCGTCACGGTGCTGTTCCACCTCGGTGAGATGGCGACCGCGACCGAGTCGCTCGACGAGGCCACGTTCGAGGTGCTGGGCTCCGAGCTCGGCTACAAGATCCAGATCGTCTCGCCCGAGGACGAGGACAAGGAGCTCCTCGAGGGCTTCGGCCTCGACCTCGAGAAGGAGGAGCTCGAGGAGGACGACGCCGACCTCGAGATCCGTCCCCCGGTGGTCACGGTCATGGGTCACGTCGACCACGGAAAGACGCGACTGCTCGACGCCATCCGCAAGACGAACGTCGTCGCGGGCGAGGCCGGCGGCATCACCCAGCACATCGGCGCGTACCAGGTGTGGACCGAGCACGAGGGCTTCGAGCGCGCGATCACCTTCATCGACACCCCGGGTCACGAGGCCTTCACGGCCATGCGCGCCCGCGGTGCCGAGGTGACCGACATCGCGATCCTCGTGGTCGCGGCCGACGACGGCATCATGCCGCAGACGGTCGAGGCCCTGAACCACGCGCAGGCGGCCGGCGTGCCGATCGTCGTCGCGGTCAACAAGGTCGACAAGCCCGAGGCGAACCCGGCCAAGGTGCGCCAGCAGCTGACCGAGTACGGTCTCGTGGCTGAGGAGTACGGCGGCGACGTCATGTTCGTCGACGTCTCCGCGCGTCAGAACATCGGCATCCAGGACCTCCTGGACGCCGTCCTCCTCACGGCGGACGCGGGTCTCGACCTGCGTGCGAACCCGAACAAGGCGGCGCGCGGTGTCGCGATCGAGGCGAAGCTCGACAAGGGCCGCGGCTCGGTGGCGACCGTGCTCGTCCAGGCGGGGACGCTGCGCGTCGGCGACCCGATCGTCGCCGGCACGGCGTACGGCCGCGTCCGCGCGATGATCGACGAGAACGGCGACGCCGTCACCGAGGCCGCTCCCTCGCGGCCCGTGCAGGTGCAGGGTCTCAGCTCGGTTCCCCGGGCCGGCGACACCTTCATCGTCACGGACGACGACCGCACGGCGCGTCAGATCGCCGAGAAGCGCGAGGCCGTCGAGCGCAACGCCCAGCTGGCCAAGGCCCGCAAGCGCATGTCGCTCGAGGAGTTCACGCGTGCGCTCGAAGAGGGCAAGGTCGAGTCGCTCAACCTCATCATCAAGGGCGACGTCGCCGGTGCCGTCGAGGCGCTGGAGGAGTCGCTGCTCAAGATCGAGGTCGACGAGAGCGTCCAGCTGCGGATCATCCACCGCGGTGTCGGCGCGATCACGGAGTCCGACGTCAACCTGGCCACGATCGACAACGCGATCGTGATCGGCTTCAACGTCCGCCCCGACGCCAAGGCCCGCGAGGCCGCGGCTCGCGAGGGCGTGGACGTCCGGTTCTACTCGGTCATCTACAACGCGATCGACGATGTCGAGCAGTCGCTCAAGGGCATGCTCAAGCCGGAGTACGAGGAGGTCCAGTCGGGCGTCGCGGAGATCCGCGAGGTCTTCCGCTCCTCCAAGTTCGGCAACATCGCGGGTGTCATCGTCCGCTCCGGCACGATCACGCGCAACGCCAAGGCGCGCGTCATCCGCGAGGGCGTGGTCATCGCGGACGGCCTGGCGATCGAGTCGCTGCGCCGCTTCAAGGACGACGTCACCGAGGTCCGCACGGACTTCGAGGCGGGCATCGGCCTCGGCAAGTACAACGACATCCAGGTCGGCGACGAGATCGAGACGACCGAGATGGTCGAGAAGCCGCGCGGCTGACGCGGATCTCACCCACCGGCCCTGTCGGGCGGCTCCGGCCGCTCGGCAGGGCCGTCTCATCCAAGGAGGACAACATGGCCGGACAGGAACGTCAGGCGCGGCTCGCGGATCGCATCCGCGTCATCCTCGCCGAGCGCCTCGAGAAGGGCCTGCGCGATCCGCGGCTCGGCTTCGTGACGATCACGGACGTGCGCGTGTCGGGTGACCTGCAGCACGCGTCGGTCTTCTACACGGTGTACGGCTCCGACGAGGAGCGCGTCGCGAGCGGCGCGGCCCTCAAGGCCGCCACCGGCATGCTCCGCCGCGAGGTCGGGAAGCAGCTCAACACGCGGCTCACGCCGTCGCTGGAGTTCATCCCCGACGCGCTGCCGGAGACGGCCGACCACCTCACCGCGCTCCTGCGCGAGGCGCGCGAGCGCGACGAGGCGGTCGCCGGGCTCGCCGCTGGCGCGCAGTGGGCGGCGGGGGAGGACCCCTACGTCAAGCCGCGCGAGACGGCGGACGAAGACGACGCCTGAGCCTCACCGAGGCAGGCGCAGCAGCTCTCCGTCGGTCTCGACGAGTCCGTCGGACAGCAGCGAGAGGATGGCCCGGTCGCGCTGAGCGCGGTCGGGCCATTCCGCGATCACAGCGTCCTGCGCGGCGCCATCCGGGCCGGCCTCGCGGAGCCGGCGCAGCACGGCGCCGCGGGCCTGACGGTCGCTGCCCTCGTACCGGGCCTGCCGTCGCCGCGTGTCCGGCGTCTCGGGCCGCCCCGCCGCCAGCCACGCGCACGACAGGCGGACCGGGCACTCGTCGCATCGCGGGGCGCGCGCCGTGCACACGACCTGACCGAGCTCCATCGCCGCGGCGTTCATCGCCGCGGCCTCGGTCGGGGTCTCCGGCAGGAGCGCGGTCATCGCCTCGAGGTCGCGGCGGTGGGGAGGACCCGGCTGCGCGCGGCCGTCCACGGCGCGCGCGATGACGCGCCGGGTGTTCGTGTCGACGACGGGATGGCGGTCGCCGTACGCGAAGACCGCGACGGCCCGCGCCGTGTAGTCCCCGATGCCCGTGAGCGCGAGGAGCGCGTCCACGTCACGCGGGACGACGCCCTCGTGGCGGTCGCGGATCTCGACCGCGGCGCGGTGCAGCCAGAGTGCGCGGCGCGGATAGCCGAGGTTCGCCCACTGCCGCACCGCCTCGGCCGGAGCGTCGTCGGCGAGCGCGGTCGGCGTCGGCCAGCGCTCGAGCCATGCCTCGAGGTGCGGGATCACGCGCGCGACCGGGGTCTGCTGGAGCATGAACTCGCTCACGAGCGTGCCCCAGGCCCCGTATCCCGGGCGGCGCCACGGCAGATCGCGCGCGTGCGCGCGGAACCACGGCACGAGCCTGTCGGCGAGGTCGAGGGTGGGCATCGTCTCAGCCTATGACGCGCTCATCCGCGCTCCGTGCGCACCCGTTCAGGTGCTTCGCATCGGGGCGCGACCGAAGCGTTATCGGACGGCGTCCTAACCGTTACCGACCCCGCCGATCCGGGCACTACCGTCGAAGAGGGGCAGCTGAGAGGAGATCATCATGATGCGCATCCGAGCGGGAATCGCTCTGACCGGGGTGCTGGCGCTCGCGATGGCCGGCTGCGCTTCCGAGGGAGATCCGGCCGACACCGCGGAGCCGACGTCGCCCTCGCCGAGCGAGAGCGCGTCGCCCTCGCAGACGCCGAGCACGCCGCCGCCCACCCCCACGACGCCCGGGCAGGACGCCGAGGACCCGGCCGACCCCGCCACGTGGGAGATCGAGGACGGCGAGCTCGGCCCGATCGAGCTCGGCGACGACTTCGACGAGGTCGTGGCGTCGCTCCCCGGCGACTGGGTGAACGACGACAGCTGCGCGTGGGTCGCGTACTGGAGCGCACCCGACGGCACGTACCTCGTGTCGTTCCAGCGCGACGCCGAGGGCGCAGGCCCCGTCATCGCCGCGACCGTCGAGTCGCTGAGCGACCGGTCGGGGATCGGCCCGCGGACCGAGGACGGCCTCGGTGTGGGCGCGACGCGCGACGACGTCCTCGCGGTGCACCCCGACGCCGTCGAGGTCGACTCGCCGATCGAGGGCATCTCGTTCCTGCGGATCGACGACGACGACGCGTCGGACGGATCGGTGTTCTTCCAGTACGCGGACGGACAGGACGGCGCGACCCGGGTGGCGGTCACGACGCTCGAGACCCCTGCGTACGAGGCCTGCGCCTGACCCGTCCGCGGGGCACTCGGCAGACGCAATACGCTGGAGGGATGGCGTCACGCGTTCCCCAGGCCGGAGGCATCCTGCTCGTCGACAAACCGGGAGGCCTGACGAGTCATGACGTGGTCGCGCGCTCACGGCGCGCCTTCGGAACCCGGAGGATCGGCCACGCCGGGACGCTCGACCCGATGGCGACGGGACTCCTCCTCCTCGGGATCGAGGGGTCGACGCGCCTGCTGACGTATCTCGTGGGCCTCGACAAGACCTACACCGCGACCATCCGGCTCGGGCAGTCCACGACGACGGACGACGCCGAGGGCGACGTCATCGCATCCGTCTCGCCGGAGACCCTCGCTGCCGTCGCGGACGCCGACATCGCCCGCGGCGTCGCCGCGCTGAGCGGCCCGATCTCGCAGGTGCCGAGCGCGGTGTCCGCGATCAAGGTCGACGGACGCCGAGCGTACGACCGGGTGCGGGCGGGCGAGGAGGTCGAGCTCGCGGCGCGCGAGGTCACGATCTCGCGCTTCGAGATCGACGCCGTGCGCCGATCCGAAGGGGCGATCGATCTCGACGTCGCCGTGGACTGCTCATCGGGAACGTACATCCGTGCCCTCGCGCGGGACCTCGGCGCCGCGCTGGGGGTCGGCGGGCACCTCACCGCGCTGCGTCGCACGCACGTCGGGCCGTTCGACGTCGCAGACGCGGCCGCCGTCGACGACCAGCTCGCCGACGCGCCCCTCCTTCCGCCCGCCGACGTGGCCGCCAGGGTCCTCGGCCGCTTCGACGCGACCGTCGACGAGGCGCGAGACCTGCGCCACGGCAAGCGGCTCGCCGGCGCGGCCGCACGCGTCCCCGGCGCTCTCGCTGCCGCCATCGATCCGGATGGCGCGCTCATCGGGATCGTCGAGAAGCGCGGATCCGCCCTCAAGAGCGCCATGAACATGCCGGAGCCTCAGGGAGGCGCCGCATGATCGCGTGGTTCACGATCGCGCAGGTCGCCGTCGCGAGCCTCGCGGGCGCGCTGTGCGTCATCCTCGGACTCGCCGGACGGCGCCCGAGCGACCTCTCCGTGGGCGCCATGGCTCTCGTGCAGGTGCTCCTCGTCGTGCAGATCGTCATCGCGATCATCGCGCCGCTCGCAGGCAACCCGCCCACGGGCGACCTGCTCGAGTTCTGGACCTACCTCGTGTCGGCCGCGCTCCTTCCCGTCGCTGGCGTCGTGTGGGCCTTCATCGACCGCACCCGATGGAGCGTCGTCGTCATGGGGGTGCTCGGGCTCGCCGTTGCGGTGATGGTGTACCGCATGCACGTGATCTGGACGATCCAGGTGGCCTGACCGCGCTCTCGCGCGGCCCGCGCGCAGGTGCGCCGCCTAAAATGGAGCCGTTATGACAGAGCCAGCGCGCACCCGCCGGATGACCGGCGTGGGCATCGTCCTCGTGTTCGTGTACGGCGTGATGGCGCTGGCCGCCACCGGGCGGTCGTTCGTGCAGATCGTGCGCGCGTTCGACGAGGCGCCGGTGGCCTACACCCTGTCGGCGGCGTCCGCCGTCGTGTACATCCTCGCGACTCTCGCGCTGATGTTCTCGAAGAGCGACGCGTGGTACCGCGTCGCGTGGGTGTCGGTGATCTTCGAGCTCGCGGGCGTCATCATCGTGGGCTCCCTGAGCATCGCGCTCCCCGCCCTGTTCCAGCACCCGACTGTGTGGTCGCTCTACGGAAGCGGATACGTCTGGATCCCGCTCGTGCTGCCGTTCTTCGGCATCTGGTGGCTCGCGACGCACCGCCCCGCCCGCTCGCGGCAGGCCGCGGAGGTCGCCCGATGATGCTCTTCCGCGACGCCGGCGAGGTGCCGGAGGGGTTCGGGCCCTCGGTCGTCGCGATCGGCAAGTTCGACGGCGTGCACGCGGGGCATCGCGCGCTCATCGAGCGGATGCTCGTCGATGCCGCGGGCACGGACGCCCGCACGGTGGCCGTCACGTTCGATCGGAACCCCCTCGCGCTCATCGCGCCCGCCCGCTGCCCGCAGCCGCTCGTGAGCGTGCAGCAGAAGGTCGACCTCCTCGAGCGCACGGGCGTCGACGCGACGCTGCTCCTCGCGTTCGACGAGCAGCTCGCGGCGGAGCCCGCGGAGAGCTTCGTCGAGCGCGTGCTCGTCGGCGCCCTGCGCGCGCAGCGGGTCCTCGTGGGGAGCGACTTCCGCTTCGGGCGCGGGGGAGCGGGCGACGCCGCGCTGCTCGAGCGGATGGGGGCCGAGCACGGGTTCTCGGTCGAGATCATGCCCGACATCGCCAGCTCGGGCGACGGGCGCCGCGTGTCGTCGTCGTGGATCCGCGAGCTCCTCGACGCGGGCGACGTCGAGCGCGCCGCGAAGCTGCTCGGTCGCCGGCACGCCGTGCGCGGCGAGATCGTGCACGGGCTGAAGCGCGGGCGCGAGCTGGGCTTCCCGACGGCGAACCTCGCGCAGGACGCCGAGGGGTTCATCCCCGCCGACGGCGTGTACGCGGGATGGCTCGTCGTCCCGCGCGGAGAGCTCGGCTCGGTCGTGCGGTACCCCGCGGCGATCTCGGTCGGCACGAACCCGACCTTCGACGACGTCGCGCAGCGCCAGGTCGAGGCGTACGTGCTCGACGAGGACGACCTCGACCTCTACGGGCTGAGGGTCGAGGTGCAGTTCGCGGCGCGCATCCGAGGGATGGTCGCGTTCGAGGGCATCGAGAAGCTCATCATCCAGATGACCGACGACGTCGCGCGCGTGCGCGAGGTCCTCGCGGGCGGCTGACGCTCAGTACGAGGTGGAGTCCTCGGCGCCCGTGGCGACGCCTCCCGCGGCGCGCGCCCGCAGCTCGCCGAGGATCGTCGCGCTCGCGCTCGTCCCGAGGCGGGTCGCGCCGGCCTCGAGCATCGCGATCGCGGCGTCCAGCCCGCGGACGCCGCCGGACGCCTTCACCTGGACGGCGGAGGAGACGCTGCGGCGCATGAGCTCGACGTGCGGCACCGTGGCGCCGCCGCCGGCGAAGCCCGTCGACGTCTTGACGAACGTCGCGCCGCCGGCCTCCGTGAGCCGGCTGCCGCGCGCGATCTGCTCCTCGTCGAGGAGGCTCGTCTCCAGGATGACCTTCGTGACGAGGCCGTCTGCGGCGTCGACGACGGCGCGGATGTCCGCCTCGACCCGCTCGTCCTCGCCGCCGCGCAGGGCGCCGATGTGCACGACCATGTCGAACTCGGTGGCCCCGTCCTCGCGCGCCTGACGCAGCTCGGCGACCTTGGCGGCGGTCGACGTCGTGCCGTGCGGGAAGCCGATCACGGTGCCGACGGCGACGCCGGAGCCCTCGAGCCGGCGCACGGCGTACGCGACGTCGGACGGGCGCACGCACACGCTGAACACCTTCCACTCGGCCGCGATGTCGAGTTCGCGATCGACGTCGGCGCGCGTGAAGTCGGGCTTGAGGATCGCGTGGTCGATGGCGGCGGCGACAGCCGCCTCGGTGAGCTCGATGGCCATGCGCCCAGCCTACCTTCGCCTGCCGGGCCGCCGCCCGAGGCCGGTGCGGCGCGATTGCATCACGATCGGCGTGCGTCGTCGCCCGCGCGCCATCCGCTCGGATAGCGTCGAGAGCATGATGCGCCGTGCACTCGCCCCTGTCCTCGCAGCGGGCGTCCTCCTCTCTCTCGCAGGATGCGCGAGCAGCGTCGGCACGGGCCAGGGCGCGGAGCCCGATCCGACGCCCTCCGCGACCTCCACTCCGACGACCGCGCCGACGACATCCGTGCCCACGACCGCGCCCGGCGTGTTCACGATGCCCGCCTCGTGCGAGCAGGCGTGGTCGCGCGAGGCGCTCTCGATCCTCAGCGAGGAGGCCGGCGCGCTGAACGACCCGGGTCTCACGATGCTCTCGACCGAGGTGGTCCCCGCCCTCGAGGTGCTCGACGCCGTCGAGCCGCTGCGGTGCACGTGGGGGCTCGCGAGCGAGGTCGGCATCGCGACGACCCTCGCCGCCGTCGACGAGGCCCAGACCGAGACCATCCGCGCCGCGCTGCTCGCCGAGGGCTTCACGTGCGAGGAGCGCGAGGTCGTGACTCGCTGCGAGCTCGAGACGGAGCTGACCGGGGAGGTGCCCGGTGCGACCGGCGAGGTGCACGTGCTCGGCGGCGGCGGGTGGGCCGCGACGCACTGGCTGAACGCCGACTTCGAGCCCCAGTACACCGACGACCTCATCGCGACGCTCTGGATGTGACCGCGCCTGGTGGGATCCGGCGCGCTATGGCGTAGAATGCCCGTGAGGCTTCCGCTCATCCGTTCGACGCGACAGCGCCGGAGGAGCGGGCCGCGTCACCGGACGCCGGAGTGCGCGCGCTGTTCGGTCGCCGTCCGTCGATCCAGGCGGTCGGCGCCGCCGCAGTTCGGCAGGGCGTGACGCACGCACGACTTCGACCGGCCAGGCACCAGCGGCCGCCGGCAGCGACGCTCAGGAGGAGCATGCCGACCACGGCACCCGCGCGACAGCGCAAGAAGTCCTCGTCCGCACGACGCGACGACGAGGCCCCGATCATCCCGATCCTCGCGCGCAAGGTGCGCGAGATCGAGGCCAAGGCGCAGCGCAACAAGCTCGGCCCGACCAACCGGGTCAAGTTCCAGGTCATCGCGTTCCTCGTGCGCGAGGAGCGCGCCCGCGTCAAGGCCGACGACGCGCTCTCCGACGCCGCGCGCGCCGAGCTGCTCAAGCGGCTCGACGGCGTCGCGACCATCCTCGCGAAGACCGCGGCACGCGACACCTCCCTCATCCAGCTCCTCGAGGCCGACCACGCGACGTCGCCCGTCGCGCGCCGGATGCGCCGCGACTGGCTGCTCGAGTCGGGTGCGGAGCTGCCGCCCGAGGAGCTCGTCATCACCGACGAGAAGCCCGCGCTGCCCGCGACCGTCGTCGCGCCCGTCGTCTCCGAGCGCGCCGTGACGCCGCCGCAGATCGAGGCGCGCCGCGAGGCGAACCCCTTCCTCGCACCCGACCTCTCGCGCGTGCCCGCCGGCCCGACGCCGCGTCGACGGCTCGACGGCTGGGAGCTCATGGGGCCGCTCTACAAGGCGTTCGAGCTGGGCGCCGGCGGCGGGGCCGCAACGATGCCCCTCCCGCCCGTGCCCGAGTTCGACCGGCTCTCGCCCAAGGGGCTCGAGATCATGCCGCATCAGTCCCGGTTCCTCGAGGCGGTGCGCGCGGGTCACCGCGAGTTTCTCCTCGCCGACGAGCCCGGTCTCGGGAAGACGGCCGAGTCGGTGCTCGCGGCGTCGGTCGCCGAGGCGTACCCGCTCGTGGTGGTCGTGCCCAACGTCGTCAAGATGAACTGGGCGCGCGAGGTGGAGCGCTGGACGCCGCAGCGCCGCGCGACGGTCATCAACGGCGACGGGCAGGACGTCGACGCCTTCGCCGACGTCTTCATCGTGAACTACGAGATCCTCGACCGGCACATCGGATGGCTCGCGACGCTCGGGCTGCGGGGGATGGTCGTCGACGAGGCCCACTTCATCAAGAACCTGTCGTCGCAGCGCTCGCAGAACGTGCTCGCGCTGTCGCAGAGCATCCGCGAGTCGACGCCCGGCGGCAAGCCGCTCCTCCTCGCCCTCACCGGCACGCCGCTCATCAACGACGTCGAGGACTTCGACGCGATCTGGCGCTTCCTCGGGTGGACGAACGGCGAGAAGCCCGGCCCGGAGCTCATGGAGAAGCTCGACGCGACGGGGCTCACCCCGGCCGACAAGGCGTTCTACCCCGAGGCGCGCGAGGCCGTCATCTCGATGGGCATCGTGCGACGTCGCAAGAAGGATGTCGCGGCCGACCTGCCCGACAAGCTCATCGCCGATCTGCCCGTGCAGCTCGACGACGAGTTCGGGCGCAGCATCCGCGCCGCCGAGCGCGAGCTCGGGGAGCGTCTCGCCGCTCGCTACCGCCGGATGATCGAGGCGCGCGGCGAGCGCGGGCTCGAGGCGGGCGAGATCGACGACGACATCGTGCGCCTCGTCGCGCAGGGCGAGCTCGACGAGTCGAAGGCCGCGGGCACAAGCGGCGACAACGTGTTCGCGATGGTGCGGCGGATCGGCCAGGCGAAGGCCCTTCTCGCGGCGGACTACGCCGCGCAGCTGCAGCGCTCGGTCGGCAAGGTCGTCTTCTTCGCCAAGCACATCGACGTCATGGACCAGGCGGAGGCGCACTTCGCCGCGGCAGGCATCAAGGCGGTCTCGGTGCGCGGAGAGCAGACCGGCGCCGTGCGCCAGGCGGCGATCGACGCGTTCAACAACGATCCCGAGGTCGGCATCGCGGTCTGCTCGCTGACGGCTGCGGGCGTGGGCGTGAACATGCAGGTCTCGTCGAACGTCGTGCTCGCGGAGCTGAGCTGGACGGCCGCCGAGCAGACGCAGGCGATCGACCGCGTCCACCGCATCGGGCAGGACGAGCCGGTCACCGCGTGGCGGATCATCGCCGCGCACACGATCGACACGAAGATCGCCGAGCTCATCGACCGCAAGCAGGGTCTGGCGGGCCGCGCGCTCGACGGCGAGGCCTTCGACGAGACGTCGAGCGACTCGGTCCAGCTGGCCGCGCTCATGCACCTGCTCCGCCAGGCTCTGGGCGACGACTAGGCTTTCACCGCATGCGGCGCCCGGGAGGGGAAAGGACACCCTCCCGGATGCCCTAGCGTTGTTGTCATGAAGATCGGCGTTCTGACGAGTGGTGGCGACTGCCCCGGCCTCAATGCAGTCATCCGTGGTGCGGTGCTCAAGGGCACCGAGGCGTACGACATGGAGTTCGTCGGCATCCGCGACGGCTGGAAGGGGCTCGTGGAGGCGGACTTCTTTCCCCTCACGCGGCGCGACGTCAAGGGCCTCTCGAAGGTCGGCGGGACGATCCTCGGGACGAGCCGCACGAACCCCTACGAGGGCGACCGCGGCGGTGCCGAGAACATCGCGAAGACGCTCTACGGGCACAAGCTCGACGGCATCATCGCGATCGGCGGCGAGGGCACTCTCGCGGCTGCACAGCGCCTCAACAACGACGGGATCCCCGTCCTCGGCGTCCCCAAGACCATCGACAACGACCTGCGCGCGACCGACTACTCGTTCGGCTTCGACACGGCCGTGAACATCGCGACGGACGCGATGGACCGCCTCCGCACGACGGGCGACTCGCACCAGCGCTGCATGGTGGCTGAGGTCATGGGCCGTCACGTGGGCTGGATCGCCCTGCACTCGGGCATGGCCGCCGGCGCGCACATCATCTGCATCCCCGAGGTGCCGCTGTCGCTCGAGGAGATCACCGAGCACGTGCTCGCCGCCGCGGAGCGCGGTCGCGCCCCGCTCGTCGTGGTCGCCGAGGGCTTCAAGCTGAAGGGCCAGGACGAGGCGTACAGCGACAAGGGCCTCGACGCGTTCAACCGCCCCCGCCTCGGCGGCATCAGCGAGGTGCTGGCACCGCTCATCGAGCAGGCGACCGGGATCGAGACCCGCTCGACCGTGCTCGGCCACATCCAGCGCGGCGGCGCCCCCTCGGGCTTCGATCGCGTGCTCGCGACGCGCCTCGGGCTGCACGCCGCCGACGCGGTCGTGGATGGCGCGTGGGGCCAGATGGTCGCGATGCAGGGCACCGACATCGTGCGCGTTCCGTTCACGGAGGCGCTCGGCGAGCTGCACACCGTGCCGCTCGCCCGCTACGAGGAGGCCGCAGCCCTCTTCGGCTGATCCTCCCTCCTCCCGTGTCTCACTCTCGGCGGGAATCGCTGCCGCGTTCCCGCCGAGAATGAGACACGCGTCACGCGGGGGCACCGGGGCGCCATCCGCGTTCCCGCAGCGCGGCCGCGACGAGCCCGGCCGCAGCCGGGCTCGGTCCGGCGAGGTGATGCCGCAGGATCCGCACCATGAGCCATCCGCGTCTGCGCACGGCCTCCCAGCGGTCCGCGTCGCGCTCGAACTGCCGTGCGTCTTGCGCGTGCACGCGTCCGTCGTACTCGACGCACACCCGCCGCCGCAGGTAGGCCACGTCGAACCGCGCGACGTGCGTGCCGTCGGCGTCGTGGAGATCCCAGTTCAGCTCCGGCTCGGGTAGGCCGCCCCGCCAGATCGCGAGCCTCGTCCGCGTCTCGCCGGGGGACTCCGCTCCCGGCCGGGTGAGGGCGAGCGCCTTCGCCAGGCGGCGGCCGCGCACGTCGCCCATGATCTCGACCTCCGCCGCGAGATCCGGGAGGGTGAGCACCCCGTGGCGGCGACCGGCGAGGTGATCGGCCGCGACGACGAGCTCGTCCAGCGTCCAGAGCCCGCCGACCTGGCGCCAGGCGCGGGCGGGCGACTCCAGCGGGAGCTCGGCATCTGGGTACAGGAGAGCCTCGCGTCGCTGCAGTCGATGGCCGCGGATCCCCGCGATGCGGGGCGGATGGGATGGCCGGTGCACCGACACGTGCAACTGCGCGTTCGCCCGAGCCGGCACCGGCACTCCGATGAGGCCGAGCGCGGTGTCGTGGCTGTAGAACTCGCCGGGCTTCAGCCGCGGCGCATACTCGAGGCATCTCTCGCGGAGGCTCTCGGGGGCGAGGGCGCGCGGCGTCCGCACCCCGGGATAGGGGCGGTCGAGGTCGAGGGCCCGGAGCCGTGCGGTCGAGATGCCGCGATCGAGCGCGTCACGCACGTGGAACGGCGCAGTGGCCAAGTCGAGGGGGAGAGGCTCAGGATGACGCGACATAGCGGCAGGATGGCCCGACGGAGCCGACCGGAGCGGCGCCTGCGCGCGGATCGGCGCCGATCCGGCGCGCCCCCGCCCTGTGCACGCGGTGTCGCCGTCGTTGCGCGGGTGTCCGGGGTCGTCCGGCGCTCGCCCGGGGTCGTCCGGCGTGCCATCCCATGTCTCATCTCTTGCGGCTTTCGCCGTGCGATTCCCGCGCGAAGTGAGACACGGGGCGGGACCGGGCCGTGCATGTCTCGATTGCTGCGGTCATGGGAGCCGAATTCCCGCGCGAAGTGAGACACGGGTGCGGTAGCGGGCGGTGCATGTCTCGATTCCTGCGGTCATGGGACGCGAATTCCCGCGCGAAGTGAGACACGGGTGCGGTGCGGGCCGTGCATGTCTCGATTGCTGCGGGCATGGGACGCGAATTCCCGCGCGAAGTGAGACATGCGGCCCTCGCGTCAGGCGAGGGGGTCCTCGCGTCAGGAGACGGGCTCGTTGCGCCGCCGTCCGGGGCGGCCCCTAGGCTGGCGGCATGGAGCAGTTCGGCAGGCGTGCGCCCGCGCGGCGCACGATCGTCCACCTGAGCGACACGCACCTGCTCGCGGGCGGGCGCCTGCTCAATGGCGCGATCGACACCGACGCCAACCTCGTGCAGACCCTGGAGCGCGTCGAGCGCCTCGCGGGCGGCGTCGACGCGCTCGTCTTCACCGGCGACCTCGCCGACCTCGGCGAGCCCGAGGTCTACACCCGCCTGCGCGCCCTCGTCGACCCCGTGGCCGAGCGTCTGGGCGCTCCCGTCGTCTGGGTCGCGGGCAACCACGACGAGCGCCCCGAGCTGCGCCGCGACCTGCTCGGCCTGCCCGCGACGCAGGAGGCGGTGACCGGCGCATGGGATGTCGGCGGGCTGCGCCTCATCGCGCTCGACTCATCGGTCCCCGGATGGCACCACGGCGATCTCGACGACGGCCAGCTCGAGTGGCTCGCGGAGCAGCTCGCGACACCCGCGCCGCTCGGCACCGTCCTCGCGCTCCACCATCCGCCGCTACCCAGCCACATCCCGTTGTTCGACATCCTCGAGCTGCGCCGCCAGGATGAGCTCGCGCGCGTCCTGCGCGGGTCGGACGTCCGCGCCATCCTCGCGGGGCATCTGCACTACTCGACGAGCGGCACCTTCGCGGGCATCCCCGTGAGCGTCGCATCGGCCTCCTGCTACACGATGGACATCGCGCTCCCGGCGCAGAGCGTGAACGGGATGGACGCGGGCCAGGCGTTCCACCTCGTGCACGTCTACGACGACACGATCACCCACTCGGTCGTGCCGGTCGCGTCAGCCGACCCGGGCGACTACTTCACGCCCGCGTGGTACGCCGAGATGGCCGCGCTCACCCCGCAGGAGCGGCTCGAGCGCTTCTCACGCAAGCCGGTCTGAGGCCTCGTCGGCGATCCCCAGGACGTCGAACATCCACGCGAGCTGGAAGGCGCGCTCGCGCCACGCGTTGTAGCGGCCGCTCACGCCGCCGTGCCCTGCGGTCATCTCGCATCGCAGGAGCGCGTCCGCGTCGACCTCGCGCAGGCGCGCGACCCACTTCGCTGGCTCGACGTACAGCACGCGCGTGTCGTTGAGCGACGTCATCGCGAGGATGCGCGGGTAGCGTACGCCCTCGCGGACGTTCTCGTACGGCGTGTACGACTTCATGTACGCGTAGACCTCGGGGTCGTGCAGCGGGTCGCCCCACTCCTCCCACTCGATCACGGTGAGCGGGAGGGACGGGTCGAGGATGGTCGTGAGCGCGTCCACGAAGGGGACATCGGCGAGGATGCCCGCGAACAGCTCGGGAGCGAGATTCGCGACCGCGCCCATCAGCAGACCGCCGGCGGACCCGCCCTCGGCGACCATCCGGTCCGGCGAGGTGTACCCGCCGTCCACGAGGAAGCGCGCGACGTCGACGAAGTCGGTGAACGAGTTGCGCTTGTTCGCGAGCTTGCCGTCCTCATACCACGCGCGGCCCATCTCGCCGCCGCCACGCACGTGGGCGACGGCGAAGACGACGCCCCGGTCGAGCTCCGACAGGCGCGCGTACGAGAAGCCGGGGTCGATCGAGTGCTCGTACGAGCCGTAGCCGTACAGGTGCAGCGGGCGGGGTGCGGCGCCCGGGTCGCCGAAGGAGCGCTTCCACACGACGGAGACGGGGATGAGCGTGCCGTCGACCGCCGGCGCCCACAGTCGCTCCTGGCCGTAGTCGGCGGGGTCGTAGCCGCCGAGCACCTCGACGTGCTTGAGCTCGCGCAGCTCTCCGGTCTCGACCACGTAGTCGAACACCGTGCCGGGGGTCGTGAACGAGCCGTAGCTCAGTCGGACGACGGGCTGCGCCCACTCGGGGTTGCCTCCGGACCCCGCGTTGTACAGCGGCTCGTCGAACGCGATCTCGCGCACGGCGTGGGTCCGGTAGTCGAGGATGCCGACCCGCGGGATGCCGCCGGACCGGTACTCCACGATCGCGAAGTCGCGCAGGCAGTCGACGCTCTCGAGGCGCGTGCCGGGGGAGTGGGGGATGACGACCTCGGGCTCCGCGTCGGGGGCGTCGGCGGGCACGCGCACGAGCTCGAAGTCGAGCGCGCCGCGGTTGTGGAGCACGTAGAGCCAGTCCGCACCGTCGACGACGGCGTGGTCGACGGAGTACTCGATGCGCTCCGAGCGGCTCCAGATGGTCGTGCGGGGGACGGCTGCCGGATCCTCGGCGAGGCGGGGCAGGTCGGCGACGGGCAGCACCTGGATCTCGCTCGTCGTGTTCGACGCCGACTCGATCACGAGGTACTGCCGGCTGCGGGTGAAGCCCGCTCCGATCCAGAACGCGTCGTCGTCCTCGTGCGCGATCTCGACGTCGTGCTCGCGGGTCGGCTCGCCCACGCGGTGGAGCCAGACGCCGTCGGGGCGCCATGCATCGTCCACGGTCGAGTAGAGGATGAAGCGCCCGTCGGGGGTGAAGCGCGCCCCGCCGCCGAGCCCCTCGAGCACGTCGGGCAGGAGCTCGCCGGTCGCGATGTCCTTCACGCGGACGGTGTACCGCTCGTCGCCCTGCGTGTCGACGCCCCACAGCATGCGCGAGCCGTCGGTCGTCACACTGAACGCTCCGAGTGCGAAGTACTCGTATCCCTCCGCCTCGACGTTGCCGTCCAGCAGCACCTGCTCGCCCGGCACCTCGACGTCGACGTCGAGCTTCGGGGGAGTCCAATCGTCCTCGCTCGCGAGCGGCGCGCGGCACTGGAGGCCGTACTGCCGGCCCTCGAGCGAGCGGCCGTAGTACCACCATCCGCCCTGGCGCACGGGGACGGTCAGGTCCGTCTCGCGCACGCGGCCCTTGATCTCCTGGAAGATCGTCTCGCGCAGCGGCTCGAGGTGGGCGAGACGGGCGTCGGTGTACGCGTTCTCCGCCTCGAGGTGCGCCCTCACCTCGGCGTCGTCCTTCGCGCGCAGCCACTCGTAGCCGTCCTCGACCACGTCGCCGTGATGCGTGCGGACGACAGGGCGTCGCGGGGCGGTCGGGGCGATGGGGGGCGCGGTCTGCGCATCGGGGATCACGGGTCCACGCTAATGCGGACGAGCGCTCTCGCGGGGGAGGACATGGCACTTGTACGCGCTGTACATCGGACGCGAATGCCCTGTACGCGATGTCGAGAACCGAGAGCACCTGCCCTGAGTAGGATCGTGCACATCCCGCTCACATCGACGTGAAGACCCACGAGGAAGACGCACATGGTTCAGGACGCAACCCCCACCCGCACCGAGACCGACTCCCTGGGGTCCATGGAGATCCCCCGCGAGGCGTACTGGGGCATCCACACCGCGCGGGCGATGGAGAACTTCGACATCACGAAGCGCCCGATCTCGGTCTACCCCGAGCTCGTCGTCGCGCTGGCCATGGTGAAGCAGGCGGCTGCCCGCGCGAACGCCGAGATCGGCGTGCTCGACGCGCACCGGGCCGACCTCATCGATCGCGCCGCGCAGCTGGTGATCGACGGGCAGTTCCACGACGAGTTCCGCGTCGGCGTCATCCAGGGCGGCGCGGGGACCTCGACGAACATGAACGCGAACGAGGTCATCACCAACATCGCCCTCGAGCTCGCGGGACGCGAGCGCGGCGACTACGCGTACCTCTCGCCGATCGACCACACCAACCGCAGCCAGTCGACGAACGACGTGTACCCGACGTCGATCAAGATCGGGCTCTCGCTGTCGCTGCGCTCGCTCCTCGAGGAGCTCGACCTCCTGCGGCGGTCGTTCCTCGGCAAGGCCGTCGAGTTCCACGATGTGCTCAAGGTCGGACGCACGCAGCTGCAGGACGCCGTCCCCATGACGCTCGGGCAGGAGTTCCACGGCTTCGCGACGACGCTCGAGGCCGACTACCAGCGGCTCAACGAGAACGCCGTGCTCCTGCACGAGATCAACATGGGCGCGACGGCGATCGGCACCGGCATCACGACGCACCCCGGGTACGCGAAGGCCGTCGAGCGGCATCTCCGCGACATCACGGGGCTCGACCTCGAGACGGCGAGCGACCTCGTCGAGTCCACGAGCGACACCGGCTCGTTCATGTCGTTCTCCGCGTCGCTCAAGCGCAACGCGATCAAGCTGTCGAAGATCTGCAACGACCTGCGCCTGCTCTCCTCGGGCCCGCAGGCCGGGTTCGGCGAGATCAACCTTCCGGCGCGCCAGGCGGGATCCAGCATCATGCCCGGCAAGGTGAACCCCGTGATCCCCGAGGTCGTGAACCAGGTCGCGTTCGCGGTCGCGGGAGCGGATGTCACGGTCACGATGGCGGTCGAGGCCGGTCAGCTGCAGCTCAACGCGTTCGAGCCGGTGATCGCGCACTCGATCTTCCAGTCGATCATCTGGATGCGCCAGGCGATGCGCACGCTGCGCGTCAACTGCGTCGACGGGATCACGGCGAACCGCGCCCGACTGGGTGCGATGGTGGGCTCGAGCGTGGGCGTCATCACGGCGCTCACGCCGTTCATCGGCTACTCGGCCGCGGCGGCCCTCGCGAAGACCGCGCTGCTGACGAACCGCAATGTCGCCGACCTCGTCGTCGAGGCCGGTCTCATGGACCGCGATGAGGTCGAGAAGCAGCTCAGCCCGTCGCGCCTGTCCGGCCTCGAGCCGGTGACGTCGGTCATGCCCGTGATCGCGCCGGAGGACGTGCCGACCCAGGCGTAGCGCGCCGCATGCGAAGGCCCCCGCTCCGGAACCGGAGCGGGGGCCTTCGCATCAAGCGATCAGTCCGTCATGCGGCAGTGCGTCGTGAGCTCGCCGATGCCGTCGATCCCCACGGTCACGGTCGAGCGGTCGCGCAGGAGCACCTGCGGCGTCCGCGAGAACCCCGAGCCGCCGGGGCTGCCGGTCGAGATGAGCGTGCCCGGCAGGAGCGTGATCCCCTGCGACAGGTGCGAGATGAGCTTGGCGACCGTGCGCACCATCTGCCCGGTCGAGGCGTCCTGCATCATGTGCCCGTCCACGCGCGTCCAGATGTGCAGGTCCTGCGGGTCGGCGATCTCGTCGGCCGTGACGATGTACGGCCCGACGGGGGTGAAGCCGTCGAGCGACTTGCAGCGGCACCACTGCGCCTCGGAGTACTGGATGTTCCGCGCCGAGATGTCGTTGACGACCGTGTACCCGAACACGTAGTCGAGGGCGTCCTCCTCGGAGACGTCCTTCGCCGGGCGGCCGATCACGACGCCGAGCTCGGCCTCGTAGTCCACGGCCTCGCTCATGCGACGCGACCACGTGGTGGTCTGCCCGTGGCCCTGGAGCGAGTTGGGCCAGAACGTGAACACCGTCGGGGTGTCGTCGGTCTTGAGGTTGAGCTCGCCCGAGTGCGCGGCGTAGTTGAGTCCGACGGCGAGCATGGTCGGCGGGGTGAGCAGGGCCGGTGCGAAGTCGAGCTCCGACACCGGGGTACGCTGCCCCGCGCCCGCCGCGGCCCTGACCCGCTCCAGAAGCTCCGGTCCGCCCGCGATGAGCTGCTCGATCGTGTCGGGACCGCCCTCGACGAGCTCGGCGACCGCGACGGCGCCGTCGTCGTCGACGAGCGCGAGGGAAGGGGCGACGCCCCCGGGGAAGGTCACGTGGGCGAAGCGCATGGAATCCAGGCTATCCGCCGCCCGTGCACGATCCTGGGACGGATCTGCACAAAAGCGGAGCCATAGGCTGTGTGACATGACCTACGGCACCGGGCTCACGCCGCCGTCGCAGCAGCCGTTCTCGACGCCCTTCGACCAGCCGGAGCGCGCGCCGGGCGCGGCCATCCCGGTCGGCGGCCACACGCAGCCGCACCTTCCCCGCCTCCCCGTGCCCACGCGCCGAGGGCGCGGTGCGTGGATCTGGCTGTGGGCCGTCCTCGCGGTGCTGCTGTTCGGCCTCGCGTCGTACTTCACGAGCGCGCTCGGAACGGCCGCGTCGATCGTGGGCCTCGTGCTCGCCCTCGTGCCGTTCGCGCTCGTCGTATCGGCGATGCTGTGGGTCGACCGCTGGGAGCCCGAGCCGCGGAGCCTCGTCGTGTTCGCGCTCGCGTGGGGAGCGATCGCGTCCGTGGGCTTCGCTCTGCTCTTCGACCTGGGGGTGCAGATGACGCTCCCGCGGTCGCCCGCGCTCGACCTCCTCGGCACGGTCGTGCAGGCGCCGATCGTCGAGGAGCTCGCGAAGGGGGCGGGGCTGCTCCTCATCCTCGTCATGGGGCGCCGCGCGTTCGACGGCCCTGTGGATGGCGTGGTGTACGGCGCGCTCGTGGGGGCGGGGTTCGCATTCACCGAGAACATCCAGTACTTCGCGGTGTCAGTGATCGAGGGCGGCGCCGCGTCGCTCACCTGGACGTTCGTGCTGCGCGGGCTCCTCTCGCCCTTCGCGCACGCGATGTTCACGGCGGTCACCGGCTACGCGCTCGGGCGCGCGGTGCGCCGCGGTGCGTCGTTCGGGGCCGCGCTCGGCCCGTGGCTCGGAGGACTGCTCGGCGCGATGGCCCTGCACGCGCTCTGGAACGGCTCGGCCACGTTCACCGACCTCGAGGGCTTCCTCCACCTCTACGTCGTCCTGCAGGTGCCGCTGTTCGTCATCTTCACGCTCGTGCTGGTGCGACTCCGACGCGAGGAGGAGCGCCTCACGAAGCAGCGGCTGGGCGAGTACGCGGCGGCCGGATGGTTCACGCCGCAGGAGGTCGAGATGCTCGCGACCCCGGCCGGCCGGCGCGCGGGGATGTCGTGGGCGCGGACCCTGCGCGGCGACCGATCCGATCTCATGCGCGCGTTCATCCGGGACGCGACCGCGCTCGCCGCGACCCGCCAGCGCGCGGTGTCGGGGCGCGACCCGCACGCGGCGTCGGATGAGTGGGCGCTCCTCGCGCGGGCCGCGCACGCCCGCAGGGAGCTGCTGTCGTACTGATCGGGAATCGGCTCTTGACACGGCCGGAGCGCCCGGAGCATCCTTGAGTCAGATCCACTCAGCGCTCGGAAGTCTCGCAGGCATCGCCGCGGCCCGGGCGCTGAGTTCTGTTCCGGGTCCTCACAGCAGCCCCCGCCGCCCTGCCTCCTCAAGCGCCGACGTGCGGTCGGTCGCCCCGAGCCGCCGGTACGCGGCCTGGAGATGCGTCTTGACGGTGTTCGGGCTGAGGCCCAGGGCGGAGGCCGCCTGGGCGACCTGCTCGTGGTCGACGAGAGCGCGGACGACCGCCAGCTGCTGAGGCGAGAGCCGCTCGTAGCGGTACGAGGGCGACGGCGTGAGGACGTCGCGTGCGGCGACGAGCTCTGCCGCGGGCGGCAGCCCGGCCGCCGCTCCCAGAGCGCCGAGGTCGGTCGCGGGCACGACGGAGAGCGATGCCCGCAGCCCGTGCTCCTCGCTCAGCTCGCACGCGAGGCGGAACGACGTGACAGCCGACGCGTGGTTCCCGAGGCGCAGCAGGGCCGCCGCGCGGACGACGAGAGCCTCCGTGCGGGCGCGCGGGGCGACGCTCGACGTCTCGCGGGACGCCTCGCGCACGGCCGCGTCGAGCTCGCCGAGGCCGAGGAGCGCGACGGCCCGCCGGGTGCGCAGCACCCCCGTCGCCGGGCGGGGGAGTGCGGGGCAGGCGTCCAGTGCGAGGATCGCCGCTTCGTGGAGGCCCTGGTACGACAGCAGCGTCGCGCGGCCGATCGTGACGAACGCGGCGTTGAGGCCGCTCGCCGTCCGGGGCGCGGGGCTGTTCTCGACCTCGACCTCGAGCCGGCTCAGCATGTCGACCGGGTCGGCGGAACGGGCCCTCGCCCCGAGGATGCCGCGCAGCGACGCCGCGATGATCCCCAGCTCCTCGAACGACTCCTCATGGCCATCCAGCAGCGCGATCGCGCGCTCGACGTCGAGCGCGTCGCTCGCGCGGTAGGCCTTCGCGAGCGCGAGTCCTCCCCGGATGCGCTGCACGTCCGGGTGCCGGCGCCGCAGCGCGTCCGCGCGGGCGATGCACCGGTCGGCATGCGCCCCCTCCCCGGCGGCCGCGTTGATCCACGCGAGCTCGCCCAGCGCCTCCATCTCGGCGCGGAGCGAGCCGGTGCGCTCCGCGAGGGACGCGGCCCCGAGGAGCACGTCGATCGCGGCGGGCAGCTCGCCCGCCGCCGCGAAGGTCGCTCCCCACTGGGTCATGAGCGTCGGCAGGAACGGCTCGAGCTCGGCGCGGTCCGCATCGTCGAGACGCTGCAGCGCGTCGCGCGCATCCTCCGCGGCAGCGGCGGCCTCCGCGAACATCCCGCGCGTGCGCAGCGCGGCCGCACGGCCGGTGAGCAGCCCGACGCGGTCGCCCGCCTCGAGATGATCGAGCGCGCGCGGGTCCGCCTCGGGGAACACGGGCGGCTTCGAGGGCGACGTGAGCAGATGGTGGACGTACTGCCGCAGGCCGATCCAGCGCGGACGACGGTGCAGCTCCGCCTCCGGGAGCGCATCCGCGACCGTCCGGATGATCGCCGGCTCGAACGCGAGCAGCGCGCCGAACCCGCGCTCGACGAGCAGCATGGCATCGCGCCACCGCTCGTCGGCGAGTGCCTCGAACACGGCCGAGCGGAGCCCGTCCCTCTCCTCGTCCTCTTCCATCGTCCCTCCCCAGGGTGTCGGTCAGAGCAGGCCGTGCTCCTGCGCCGCGAGCAGCATCTGCCGGCGATCCGAGACGCCGAGCTTCGCGTAGATCCGCCGCGCGAGCGTCTTGACCGTGTTCGGGCTCACCCCGAGCACGGCGGCCGCCTGCGCGATGCTCCGGTCGCCGGCGAGGAGGTGGAGCACCGCGAGCTCCTGCTCGGTCGCGCGCACGCCGCTCAGCGGGGGCACGCTCGGACGCCGGACGGGCGCGCGCTCGAGGACGCTCATGCTCGGGCTCCCCGATGGCGCGAACGGCGCGAGTGCGGCGAAGTCGCCCGCCGGCAGGTTGGCGAGCGCGAGCGGCAGGCGATGCGTGTCGGCGAGCGTGACGGCGCGCCGGAAGGCGGCCGCCGTCTCGCCGTCGCGGCGGCGCAGGTGCACGGCCGCGATCACCGCCGCAGCCTCGACGACCCCGCGCGGCCGACCCAGCTCATGCAGCGACGCGTGCGCGTCGCGGAGGGCGCGATCGAGGTCTCCCTGCACGAGATGCGCGGATGCGCGCAGGGCGCGGATGGAGGGCAGGACGGGCACGGCCACCTCCTCGAGCAGCCGTCGGGCCTGCTCGCCGTGACCCGTGTGCAGAAGCGCGCACGCTCTCGCCGCGTCGAGCCGGCCCCGCCGGTCGTCGATGAGGTGCGCGAGCGATGCGGACTCGAGACGGGCCACATGCGCGAACGGATCCGCTGCCGGGTCCTTCGCGTCGACGAACGCCTGGAGCGTCGAGATCTCCACGGCGCGCTCGCCGCGGTCGTCCCACGCCGCCTCGAGCAGGCGGTGCGCGGCGGGGAGGTCGTTCGCGTCGTATGCCGCGATCGCGTGCGCGAGCAGGAGCGCGACGGGCGCGTGCGGCTGCATCTCGCCCGCCGGGAGGAGCAGGCGCGCCGCCGCCATCCAGTCGTCGCGCGCATCCGACCGGCCCTCCATCGCGTGCTGCCACGCGAGCTCGGATGCCGCGGCCAGCGCGATGCGCGGCGCACCGGTGGATCGGGCGGTCGAGTAGGCGCGGACGAGATGGTCGACCGCGGCGCCGCCGTCGCCGCCGAGGGCCTCGGTGAGCCCCCACGTGAGGAGGAGCTGCGGCAGGTCGTCCGCGAGTGCCCCCCTGCGGTGCGCAGAGGCGGACTCGTACGCGTCGCGGGCCGCGCGGACCAGGCGCAGGGCCTCGGCGTGGTCCTCGGCGGTCCGGGCGCCGCGTGCGGCCGACGTGAGCCGCAGCACCTCGTCGACGCGCTCGCCACCGAGGCCCACGCGCGGGGGAGCGCTCTTCGTCGGGATGGTCAGGAGGTAGGCCCGTGCACGAGGCCACCGCGGGTCGGCTTCGAGCCGCTCGACCGGCACGGTCTCGACGACCGCGCGGATCGCCGACACGTCCTCGGCGATGAGCCGCGTCCAGTTCTCCTCGACCAGGCGCAGCGCTGTATCCCAGGACCTGGTGCCGAGAGCTCGATAGATGCGCGCTGAAACGCTCGGTGCTCGCGGAGCCTCCCCGGGTACGGAAGCATCCGAACTACCCCTCACGAGCCACATTGTGCTCCTCTCGGGCCCTCCGCGGGGGTCGTGTTCTCGACGACGCTCCTGCGGACGGGTGACGAGCCGGGTGAACCCGCGGAATTCCGCGCTCCCCGTCGCCTCGTGCGGGGCGGGTGACGGGCCGGGTGAATTGCGACGGTGACAGCTCTCGGCAACCTCCCAGGTCGCGAAGTTGTCCTCAGCGGTCTCGCGACCGCTGCACCCGCGCAGCCGTGACTCGGCGGCTCTTTCCCGTGCGTGGGCGCAGGTACGGGGGCAGAAGTGCCCGGACAGGAGTGAACCATGTCCAGGATCCGGATGGTCGGACGCCCGACTTCAAGGGGCACCGTGCGCCGCCGCGTGAGGGCGCTCCTCGCGGGCGCGACCGCTCTGGTGCTCGCGTCGTTCGGCGCCTTCGTCGCCGTCCCCGCGCAGGCCGCGACCGTGGGCATCGTGAACACCTCGTTCGCGATCGACGGGGATAAGGCGGGGCCGACGGACTGGGGAGCCTTCTACGGCCCCGGCCTCACGCCGGATGGGCGCCCGACGACGGGCATCCTGGACAGCTACGACCTCGCCGAGGCCTGCGAGGGCGACGGCACGAGCGCGAGCGACCCGACGGTCAGCGGCACGAACAGCCAGAACATCAACGACGACCCCTGGGCGATGAGCCCCGGCCCGTTCCCGAACAAGAAGAGCGACCTGTGCAAGGCCGGCGCCGCGTACGAGATCGTCGACATCGACGGACAGCAGCACGTCATCCTGTACCAGTACTGGTCGCGCGCGCCCCAGGGCACGGGCGACCTGTCGATCAACTACTCCTTCCAGGGGGGACCGGCCGGGCGCGACGGAGACGTGCTCGTGCAGTTCAACGTGAACCCCAACGGATCCACCGACGCGCTCGGGATGGCGTGGGACGGCGACTCCTGGGCGCCAACCGGGTCGATCGTGTTCCAGGCCGCCCTCGGCCCGAACCCCGACTTCGGCGGAGCCATCGGCGACACGTTCGGCGAGTTCGCCATCGACCTGACGGCGGCCGGCATCCTCCCGGCTGACGGGTGCGTCACGTTCACCACCGGCGACATCGTCACCAAGACCGGCAACGCGGGGACGCAGGGCCAGCTCCAGGACTTCATGGTCGCGAGCGACCCCCTCACGATCGGCACGTGCGGCGACCTCATCGTCGAGAAGGTCGTCGACGGCGCGGTGCCCGACGGGCTCCTGTTCGACTACGTGATCGACCAGGCCGACGGCATGCCGTCGCACGGGGCGGGGGGAGCCACGGGCACGGTCGCCGATCAGGACGGCTCGACCGCGTCGGTGACGGCAGAGATCGCGGCGAACACCTCGCACACCTGGAGCGGACTCATCGCGCAGCCCGACTACCGCGTCGGGGAGCTCGTTGATGGGCTTCCCGCCGGCGTCACCGGCCTGTCCGTCGTCTGCACCTACCAGGATCCCTTCCAGGTCGGATCGCCCACCGTGGAGACCACGGTGTGGCAGGGCGGGGCGTACACGGGGCAGGACTTCGTGCTGTCGGCGGCGACGCTCGGGCTCATGACCCCGCACTGCGTCATCACGAACGAGGTGACCTCGCTGACCCTCGACAAGGTGGTCGTCAACGACGACGGCGGCACCGCGGCCGCCGCCGACTTCCCGCTCACGGCGGTGAACGGCGACACCGTGATCACCGGCGCCGACACGATCGACGGCGAGGGCAGCGACTTCACCTCGCTCGTCACCCCCGGCGCCTACACCCTGTCGGAGGAGGAGCTGCCCGGCTACACCGCGAGCGCCTGGTCGTGCGCGGGGGCGGCCCTCGTCGGCGATGTCGTGACGATCGCGCCGGGCGAATCGGCTGTCTGCACGATCGTCAACGACGACCAGCCCGCGCATCTCACGCTCGTGAAGGACGTCGTGAACGACGACGGCGGCACCGCGCTCGAGACCGACTTCACGCTCACCGCGGACGGCCCCGCGTCGATCTCGGGCACGGAGGGCTCGCCCGAGGTGACGGACGCCGAGGTGCCGGCCGGCGCGTACACGATCGGCGAGCAGCCTCTCGCCGGCTATGAGCTCACGGGGGTGTCCTGCTGGACCGACGACACGCGCCAGACGGAGATCGCGCTCGAGCAGGGTCAGCTCACGCTGGCCAACGGCGGCACGGCGCTCTGCGAGCTGACGAACGACGATCTGCCGGGCACGCTCCAGCTCGTGAAGCGCGTCGACAACGGCGACGGCGGCACGGCGGAGCCGACGGACTGGACGCTCTCGGCCGACGGGCCCACCCCGATCTCGGGCCCGGGAGGCACGGATGTCGAGGAGGTCTCGGCGGGCGAGTACACGCTCTCGGAGACCGGCGGCCCCGCGGGGTACACGCCCGGCGCATGGACCTGCTCGGGCGCGGAGGCGAACGGCGACACGGTCGTCGTCCCGAACGGCGGCGACGTCGTCTGCACGATCGTGAACGACGACGTGGCACCGCGGCTCACGCTGCGGAAGCAGGTCGTCAACGACGACGGCGGCACGGCCGCGGCGACGGAGTGGACGCTCACGGCGTCCGGCCCCGTTGAGATCTCCGGCGCCACGGAGTCGGGAGCGGTCACGGATGTCGCGGTGCCGGCGGGGTCCTACGATCTGTCCGAGGCCGGCCCCGGCGGATACGCCGCGAGCGACTGGACCTGCACGGGCGGCGGATCGCTGCAGGGGTCGACGGTCACGCTCGACCTGGCCGAGAACGTCACGTGCACGATCGTGAACGACGACATCGCGCCGACCCTGACCCTCGTGAAGGACGTCGTGAACGACGACGGCGGCACGTCGGTCGCCACGGACTGGACGCTGAGCGCCGAGGGCCCGACCCCGATCTCGGGAGCGGGCGGCGTCGGGCCGGAGACCGTCTCGGCCGGCGACTATACGCTCGCCGAGGTCGGACCCTCCGGATACGCGGCCGGCGCCTGGAGCTGCACGGAGGGCGTCCTCGAGGGCGACCAGCTCACGCTGCCCCTCGACGTCGACGCCGTCTGCACGATCGTGAACGACGACGCCCCCGCGCAGCTGACGCTCGTGAAGAGCGTGGTGAACGACGACGGCGGGACGGCGGTGGACACGGACTTCACGCTCACGGCGGATGGCCCCACTCCGATCTCGGGGACCGAGGGCTCGCCCGAGGTCACGGACGCTGAGGTGTCTGCCGGCTCGTACGCGATCGGCGAGGAGGCGTTCGCGGGCTATGAGCTGACCGGGGTGTCCTGCTGGACCGACGAGACGCGGGAGACCGAGGTCGACCTCGCGCAGGGCCAGGTGACCGTCGCGAACGGCGGCAGCGCCTACTGCGAGCTGACGAACGACGACATCGCGCCGCTGCTCACCCTCATCAAGGAGGTCGTGAACGACGACGGCGGCACGGCCGTCGACATCGACTGGACCCTCATGGCCGACGGGCCGACGCCCATCTCGGGCGTCACCGACGACCCGGCCGTCACCGAGGCGCCCGTCTCGGCGGGACAGTACGCGCTGTCGGAGTCGGGCCCGGGCGGCTACGCAGCCGGCGCCTGGAGCTGTGACGGCGGATCGCTGACGGGTGCGGACCTCGTCCTCCACGTGGGCGACGTCGCGGTCTGCACGATCGTGAACGACGACCAGCCCGGCGAGCTCACGCTCATCAAGGACGTCCGCAACGATGACGGCGGGACGCTCGACCCCGCCGAGTGGACGCTGACCGCCGAGGGGCCGGTCACCATCTCGGGTGTGACGGGAGATCCTGCCGTCACCGACGCCGTGGTCCCCGGCGGCGACTACCTCCTCAGCGAGGACGGGCCGGACGGCTACGAGCCGGGCGTCTGGGTCTGCGACGGGGGTGCGGTCACGCCCGACGGCGTGGTCACCGTCCCGAACGGCGGGGATGTCACGTGCACCATCGTCAACGACGACATCGCACCGCATCTGACGCTCGTCAAGGAGGTCGTGAACGACGACGGCGGCACCGCGCTGCCGACGGACTGGATCCTCAGCGCCGACGGCCCCGCCGACATCTCAGGGCCGACCGGCGACCCGTCGGTCACGACGGCGACGGTTCTCGCCGGCGAGTACTCGCTCGCCGAGACCGGACCCGGCGGTTACGCCGCAGGGGAGTGGAGCTGCGAGGGCGGAGCGCTCGACGGCTCGACGCTGACGCTCGACGTCGGCGAGGATGCGGTCTGCACGATCGTGAACGACGACATCGCGCCGCGTCTCACCCTCGTGAAGGAGGTCGTGAACGACGACGGCGGCGACCTCGGCGTCGAGGACTTCCCGCTGATGGCCGAGGGGCCGGACGCTCTCTCGGGAATCTCGGGCGACGATGCCGTGACCGACGCGCCCGTCACCGCCGGCGTGTACGAGCTGTCGGAGCAGACGCAGCCCGGCTACACGGCCTCGGCATGGTCGTGCGAGGGCGGAGCCCTCGACGGATCGGCGCTCGCCCTCGGCGTCGGCGACGTCGCGGTGTGCACGATCGTGAACGACGACGATCCCGTCGACCTCGCCCTCACGAAGGACGACGGGGGAGCCACCGGGGCCAACGGCGACAGCTTCGACTACACGATCACGGTGGTGAACGAGGGCGCGCGCGATGCCGACCTGGACGAGCCGGTGACGGTCGTGGACGAGCTGCCCGAGGGCATGCGCTTCGTGTCCGGCCCTGCCGAGTGCTCGGCCGACGGCCGCGTCGTGACCTGCGAGATCGATCCCGCCCTGCTCGGCGCGGGCGAGTCGGTGCAGCTCGTGCTCACGGTCGCGTTCGAGGCCGACGCGCCCGCCGGCGAGTACGAGAACGTCGCGTGGGTGACGACCGAGGACGACCCGGCTCCTGAGGAGCCGGAGTGCCCCAGCCCGTCGAACAACGTCGACTGCGAGCCGACGCCGCTGCAGCACCCCACCCTCACCCTCGTCAAGGTCGTCCACAACGACGACGGCGGCGACGCCGAGGTGTCGGACTTCGTCCTCCGGGCCGAGGGGCCCGTGGCGATCGAGGGCACGACCGGCGAGGAGGCCGTGACGAGGGCGGAGGTCCCCGCGGGCGCCTACTCCCTGTCGGAGAGCGGGCCCGGCGGCTACGAGGCGGGCATGTGGTCGTGCGTGGGCGGCGCGCTCGAGGACGACGTCGTGACCATCGTCGGGATCGTCGACGTCGTGTGCACGATCGTCAACGCCGATCACCCCGTCGACCTCCTCCTGACGAAGGACGACGGCGGCGTCACGGCGGAGGCCGGGCAGGAGTTCGACTACACCATCACGGTGGCGAACATCGGCTCGCGCGACGCCGACGCCGACGAACCGGTCACGGTGACCGATCGCCTCCCCGATGGGATGGTCTTCGTCTCCGGGCCCGACGGGTGCTCCGCCGACGGCCAGACCGTGACCTGCGCGGTCGACCCCGCCCTGCTCGGGGCAGGGGAGAGCGTCGAGCTCGTGCTCACGGTGCGGTTCGCGGATGACGCACCCGCAGGCGAGTACGAGAACATCGCCTGGGTCACGACCGAGGACGATCCCGCGCCCGAGCAGCCGGTCTGCCCCGAGCCCGTCGGAGCCGTGGCCGCGATGCCCGGCAACAACGTCGACTGCGAGCCGACACCGCTCGTGGCGGGCGCGCTCGAGGCCGAGAAGTCGGTCTGGGAGCAGGATGGCGGCGACTGGGTCGAGTCGGACGGCCGGGTCGAGTTCGGCGACACCGTGCAGTACCGCATCACGCTGACGGCATCGGGCGATGCCCCGAGCCGCGACGTGGTCGTCGTCGACGCGCTGCAGGACGGGCTCGAGAGCGCCGCGGAGGCGACGTGCTCGGTCCCCTGCGACGCGGCATACGATGCGGAGTCCGCCACGCACCGCGTCGAGATCGCGGCGATCGACCCCGGTGCCGTCGTCACGGTGACGTTCGAGGCCGCCATCCCGTCGGCGCCCCCGCTGGCGCCGGGCGAGCGGGTCGAGACGTCCTTCGACAACGTCGCGACCTTCGCCACGCGCAACCAGCCGGAGGCGCCGACCAACGAGGTCACCGTGACCGCCCGCGACGAGGAGGCACCGGCCGCCCCGCCGAAGCCCGAGAAGCCGAAGCCCGAGCCGAAGCCCAAGCCCCGCCCGCTCGCCCCGACCGGCGGAGAGCTCGGATGGGCCGGTCTGGCCGTCGGCGGCGGCCTCCTCCTCGCCGGCTGGGCTCTCGTGTCCCGCGCCCGCAGGGAGAGCGTGCGCTGACACGGGCCGCGGGCCGATGCAGCCGAGTCCCCCTCCGCGCTGCATCGGCCCTTCGCGGCGTCCCCGGGGCGATGATCGCGCACGCCGGGAGCGGATCTCGGCCAGAGCGGGCAAGATGGAGGCATGAGCGCAGAACGCACCAAGCCCGAATTCGACGCGCCCGAGGGCCCCGCTCCCTCCGAGCTCGCCATCCGCGACATCATCGTCGGCGACGGCGCAGAGGCGAAGGCGGGCGACACCGTCACCGTCCACTACGCCGGTGTCGAGTACGAGACCGGCGACGAGTTCGACTCGTCGTGGAACCGCGGCGAGAGCATCCAGTTCCCGCTGCGCGGTCTCATCCAGGGGTGGCAGGACGGCATCCCCGGCATGAAGGTCGGCGGACGCCGCGAGCTCGTGATCCCCCCGCACCTCGCCTACGGTCCCGCGGGCTCGGGGCACTTCCTGAGCGGCAAGACCCTCATCTTCATCATCGACCTCATCGACGTCGCCTGACGCGATCCGATCCGGGAGCGCCCTGCGGAGGAATCCGCAGGGCGCTCCGCGCGTTCAGGCGACGCTCACGCGATGTTCAGCGCCTCGGGTGGAATATATTCAGGTGAATGCGTATTGTTCCTCTGTGACGCCGCTCGGAGCGGCCCGACCATCTGAGGAGCATCCATGACCATCGACATCCCCGGCTACCGTCCCGGCACCTACAACCTCGACCCCGCGCACAGCGAGGTCGGCTTCGAGGTGCGCCACATGATGATCTCGAAGGTGCGCGGCGCCTTCACGGTCAAGTCGGCCACGATCGTCCTCCCTGAGAACGTGCTCGAGGCGTCCGTCACCGCGAGCGCCGACGCCGCGTCGCTCGACACGAACGACGAGGGCCGCGATCAGCACCTCCGCTCGGCGGACTTCTTCGACGTCGAGAACCACCCGGCGCTCACGTTCGCGAGCACGGGCGTGCGTCACGAGAACGGCGAGTTCTACGTCGACGGCGACCTCACGATCAAGGGCGTCACCCGCCCGGTCACCTTCGAGCTCGAGCTCGGCGGGTTCGGCACGGACCCGTGGGGCAACTACAAGGCCGGCGCGACGGCCAAGGCCACGATCAACCGCGAGGACTTCGGCCTCACCTGGAACGCCGCGCTCGAGACCGGCGGCGTCCTCGTCGGCAAGGACGTCAAGATCACCCTCGACCTCCAGGGCGCGCTCGCGGCCTGACGTCGTACGCAGCAGGAGGGCCGGCCCCGCGGGGTCGGCCCTCCTGCTGTGTCAGAGCTCGGGAGCCTCGGCGTCGTAGGCCCGGAATCGGGGGTGCGCGCGGACGATCGCGGTCGTGATCGCGACGACGAGCAACCCGCCGAGCAGCGGCGGGAGCCACGCGCTCCCTGCCTCGCCGAGCCACCCCGAGGCGGCGGTCGCGAGACCGCCCGCATATAGTGCGCCGATGCGCGGGCCGCCCGTCACCACGACGATGAACACCCCCTGCAGGCGCCCGCGGATGGCATCGGGCACAGCCGACTGCAGCATCGTCTGCCGGTAGATCGAGCTGACGTTGTCGGCAGCGCCGGTGCACGCGAGACAGAGCATCGCGATCGCGATGAGCGGCACGTTCGGGCTGCTCGGCCCGACGTCGCCGGGGCCGAGCCATCCGGCCGCGGCCGCCGCGAGCACGAGGCCGAACACCGCGGTCACGACGCCGAACACCTGGATCGCGCGCGTGATCCCCAGGCCGTGGAAGCGGTACGCCGAGATGCGCCCGGAGAAGAGGCTCGACGCGAACGCGCCGACCGCATTCGCCGCGACGAGCAGGCCCGTCGTGATCTCGCCGCCGCCGAGGACGAGCGCGCCGATCGCGGGGAACAGCGCGAGGGGGTTCCCGAAGGTCATCGCGACGATGTCGAGGAGGAACTGGATCCGGATGTTCGGGGCGCGACGCAGGAAGCGCCATCCGTCTGCGAGGGAGGCGAGCCCCGGGCGCGCCGTCGCGCCCTCGGGGCGCAGGCGGGGGAGCGTCCACAGGCCGAGGAACAGCGACAGCATGAGGACGACGTCGAGCGTGTAGGTCAGGGGGTAGCCGAAGAGCGCGACGAGGACGCCGCCGAGCGCCGGCCCCACCATGACCATGATCCCCACGGTGATGCCGTTGAGCGCGGCGGCGGCGGGGATCAGCTCAGCGCCGACGAGGCGCGGCGTGATCGCCATCTTCGTCGCCGACACGATCGAGTTCGCGGCCGAGTTCACGATCGAGAGCGCGTAGAGCCATCCCGCGTCGATGTGCCCGGTCCACGCGAGCACCGCGAGAAGGGCCGTCGTGAGCCACGTGGCCGTGGCCGCCGTGAGGGCGACCGTCCGCCGGTCGAACCAGTCGGCGAGCATGCCTCCGTAGAGGCCCGCCACGATCATCGGCGCGAGGCCTGCGACCGCGATCATCGACACGGCGAACGTCGACCCGGTCAGCTCGTACATGTGCAGCATGACCGCGGTGATCGTGAGCTGCCCGCCGAGCCCGCCCAGCGTGGATCCGACCCACAGGCGCGCGAACGCGGGGCTCTGCGTCAGGGGACGCAGGTCGAGGAGCACGCGCGAGGACATCGGGGAGAGGCTATCCGCTCTTCCGTGCCCCGCGGATGGGGTAGACTCTGGTGGTTGCCGTTCGATCGGCCGCGGATGAAGAGAGCTCGCGCATCAGGCGACGGGCGCCGCGCAACGAGGAGAGAGGGGATCGAATCTATGGCTCTGGAAGCAGACGTCAAGAAGGCGATCATCGAAGAGTACGCGACGCACCCCGGTGACACCGGATCCCCCGAGGTGCAGGTCGCGCTGCTGACGCAGCGCATCAAGGACCTCACCGAGCACCTCAAGGAGCACAAGCACGACCACCACTCGCGTCGTGGCCTGTTCCTGCTCGTCGGTCAGCGCCGCCGCCTGCTCGGCTACCTCCAGGACATCGACATCGCACGCTACCGTGCGCTGATCGAGCGTCTCGGTCTGCGCCGATAAGGCAGAGCGCGACCAGCGTTCAATCGTCTTCTCGAAGGCCCGTCCCCGGTGGGACGGGCCTTCGCTCTACCCTGGGTCGTGCGCGGCGGATCAGGGCTTCGGCCGGCGTGAGCCGGTCGGGTCGTTCCGTCGGCCGGGGAGCAGGGCAGGGTCCTGGAAGAGCCAGCGGGCGCGCGGCTCGACGAGCGGCCCCGTCAGCCAGCGCACCGGCCGGGTCGAGAGGAGCACCGTGACCGCGACGGAGAGGATGGCGACCGTCGGCAGCCAGATCCAGGTCGGCTCGAGATCGCGCAGCACGCCGGACTCGCGGAACGGGTACAGCACGAACGAGTGGAGCAGGTAGACGTACATCGTGTACTGCCCGAGGCGCGTCCAGGGGGTCTGCCGACGGGGGATGAGCACGAAGAACGCCGCCGAGAGGACGAGCCCGATCGCGAGCGTCGCGAGGCGCATGGCGCCCGCCCACCAGACGCTGTGCGAGAGCAGATCGACGTACGCGTCGTCGTAGAAGAACCAGTAGCGCAGCTCCATCTCGCGCCATGTCTCGATTCCGGTCCAGGCGAGCCATCCGTCGATCGCGAACAGGGCGAGCGCGCCCGCGTACGCCCACCAGGGGCGGTGGCGCAGGAGGCCGAGCCGCTCGACGATGTCGTGCTCGCGCAGCCACCATCCGAGCACGAAGAAGGGCAGGAAGCCGAGGGTGCGCGACAGCGAGAAGGTGCTGTCGACGTTCGGCAGGTATCCGACGCCCACCGAGATGAGCACCGACCACAGGAGCGGCCAGCGCAGCAGGGCGAGGTAGGGCAGCACGAGCCGGAAGATGCCGAGCGCGAGCAGGAACCACAGGGTCCACGACGGCTTGGTGAGGTTGGGGTCGACCTGGCCCTCGACGAGCCACTTCGTGAACCACCACAGGGCCTCGAAGACGAGGTACGGCAGGAGCACGTCGGTGATGAGGCGCACCATCTGCCGACGAGACGGCGGGTCGGACTTCGAGAAGTAGCCCGAGATGATCGCGAACGCCGGCATGTGGAAGGCGTAGAACGCGAGGTAGAACGCGTAGGCGACGTCCGAGTCGTAGATGAGGCGCTGGATCGCGTGGCCGAGCACGACGAGCACGATGCACGCGAAGCGCGCGTTGTCCCAGAACGGCACGCGCCGCTTCTGCCGGATGGTCCCCGTCGACGCCGTGACCGGCGGCACTGCCTCGCTCGTCATCGCGCTCTACGCTACCGATGCGCGAGGCCCCCTCGAGGATCCGCGCCGCGGGGAATAGATTCGCTCGGGAGCCGTTGAACCAGGTATATTCACTTGCATGCAATCGGCGGGCGGGAATCCGCGCGCGGAATCGGAGGATCTGGTGAGCGACACGACCTCGTGGAGCGGGATGCAGTTCGGGCTCATGTCCGTGAGCGACATCACGCGCGACCCCACGACCGGATACACGCCGAGCGAGGCCGAGCGCATCCGCGACGTCATCGCGATCGCGAAGCACGCCGAGGAGGCGGGGCTCGACGTGTTCGCACTGGGCGAGCACCACAACCCGCCGTTCTTCTCGTCGTCGCCGACGACCACGCTCGCGTACATCGCGGCGCAGACCGAGCGGCTCATCGTCTCGACCTCGACGACGCTGATCACGACGAACGACCCGGTGCGCATCGCCGAGGACTACGCGATGCTCCAGCACGTCTCGGGCGGTCGCATGGACCTCATGATGGGGCGCGGCAACACGGGCCCCGTCTACCCGTGGTTCGGCAAGGACATCCGCCAGGGGCTCCAGCTCGCGATCGAGAACTACAACCTCCTGCACCGCCTCTGGACCGAGGACGTCGTCGACTGGGAGGGCGCGTTCCGCACGCCGCTGCAGGGCTTCACGTCCACACCGCGTCCGCTCGACGACGTCAAGCCATTCGTGTGGCACGGCTCGATCCGCACGCCCGAGATCGCCGAGCAGGCGGCCTACTACGGCGACGGCTTCTTCGCGAACAACATCTTCTGGCCCAAGGAGCACTACCAGCGCCTCATCTCGCTGTACCGCCAGCGCTATGCGCACTACGGTCACGGCGCGCCCGAGCAGGCGATCGTGGGGCTCGGCGGCCAGGTGTTCATCGCGAGGAACTCGCAGGACGCCGTCCGGCAGTTCCGGCCGTACTTCGACTCGGCGCCGGTGTACGGCAACGGGCCGTCGATGGAGGACTTCACCGAGATGACGCCGCTCACGGTCGGCTCTCCGCAGCAGGTCATCGACCGCTACGCGGCGATGCGCGACACGTTCGGCGACTACCAGCGCCAGCTGTTCCTGACCGACCACGCCGGGCTCCCGCTCAAGACCGTGCTCGAGCAGATCGACTTCCTCGGCGAGGACGTCGTGCCCGTGCTCCGGAAGGAGCTCGCGCAGAACCGTCCGGCGAACGTGCCCGACGCCCCGACGCACGCCGCGCGGGTGAAGGCCCGGTACGGCGACGCCGAGCCGCGCCAGCCGCGCCCCAACCCGAACCGCGGCGACAACGTCACGGGCGGTTCGCCGTATCAGGACACCGACACGGCGTCGAAGCCCGGAGCGGCCTTCGGCGCGGCAGCCCGGAAGGGAGCGTGACCGCCATGAGCGCCACCCGCATCGTCGTCCTCTCGGCCGGCATCTCGGAGCCGTCCTCCACGCGGCTCCTCGCGGACCGGCTCACGCGGGCCGTGATCGACGATCTCGGCTCGCGCGGCGTGGAGACCGACGTCTCCGTCGTCGAGCTGCGCGACCTTGCGCACGACATCATGAACGCGATGCTCACCGGCTTCCCGCCGAAGGGCCTCGCGGAGGTGATGGAGCGGGTCGCGGCGGCCGACGCCCTCATCGCGGTGACGCCGATCTTCTCGACCTCGTACTCGGGTCTCTTCAAGTCGTTCATCGACGTGCTCGACCGCGAGGCGATCGAGGGCACCCCGGTCCTGCTGGGCGCGACGGCCGGCACGCCGCGGCACTCGCTCGCGATCGACTACGCCATCCGACCGCTGTTCACGTATCTGCACGCCGAGCCGGTCTCGACCGGGGTGTTCGCCGCCGCCGACGACTGGGGCCAGGGCGCCGACAGCGTGGCGCCGCTCCAGAAGCGCGTCGACCGCGCCGCGCGCGAGCTCGCCGATGCGGTCGCCGGCCGCACCGCGGTCGAGAGGGTCGATCCCTTCTCGCCCGAGAGCTACCTCGGCGAGGGCGGATCGTTCGAGAGCCTTCTCGAGGGCCTCGGGCGCTGACGAGCGGGGCCGGCCGCGCGCCGGCCCCTTTCAGCGCCCGGTCGCGCCGCGCGGCGCGAAGCGGGCGATGAGCGCGTCGGTGATCCAGCCGAGGACGAGCGCGACCGCGATCGACACGAGCACGGCGACGACGGGCCCACCGGGCACGATCGCGCCGACGGCGGCGCCGACGAGGGCCTGGTAGGCCGCCCATGCGGTCGCGGCGCCCGCCGCCACCGGCAGGTAGCGCACGGCGGGGATGCGCGTCGCTCCTGCGGTGAGGTTCACCGCGAGCCGCGCGAACGGGATGAACCGGACCGTGAAGATCGCGGCCGCCACGTGCGAGCGCAGACGCGTCTGGGCCCACGCGAAGACGCGCTGGAAGCGCGGGTGCCGCATGACGCGCCAGCGCTGGGGGTGGAACGCGCGCCCGAGCGCGTAGCAGGCGGCGTCGCCCGCGAACGCGGCCGCCGCCGCAACGAGGATCACGCCCCACAGCGGCGGCCCCGACGGCGTGAACGACACCGAGGCGAGCACCGTCACGGCGATCTCGCCCGGGACGACCACGAGGAAAGCGTCGGCGAGCACGAGCCCGAACAGCGCCGCGAGCGCCCACGGGTTCGCGGCGAGAGCGGAGACGAACTCGTCGATCATCCCGGCAGTCTGCTCCGTCGGGGTGAACGCCGCGCGAACATCAGGGAAGCGGCGGACTCGACAGCTCGCTGCCATCGCCGGTCTGGGCAAGGCGCCCCGCGAGCTCGACGAGTGCGTCGTGCTTCGCGACGAGGCCGTCGCCCGCGGTCCGCCCGCGCATGCGCCGCCAGACCCACGGCAGCGCGTGGCGGCGCAGCCATCCGCTCGCGGGCGGCGCGTCGGCGTGCAGCGCGTCGTCGAGGTCGCCGAGTGCTCCCGCGTCGGGGATGCCGAGCACCTCGGCCGCACGGTACGCGAGGAGCCGGTGGCCTCGCGACCCGAGGTGCACGCGGTCCTCGGCGTACATCGACAGGTCTCCGAGCTCCGGAAGGGCCTCCACGTCGAGCAGGATGGCCCCGGTCTCGGCTGCGATCCGCCGGATCTCGTGCGCGAAGGCCGCGAAGCGGCGCGCGAAGATCATCGCGGCGCGGCGACCGGGGAGGAACGGGGTGACGAGGAGCACGTCGGCTCCCGTCGCGCGGATGTCGCGGACCACCCGCTCGAGATCGCGCGCGAGGGCGACGGGGTCGGCCCCGTGCCCGACGAGGTCGTTCGCGCCCATGAGGATGGACACGAGGTCGGGGCGCATCGCGATCGCGCGGGGGCCCTGCTCGCTCACCAGGTCGCGCACCCGCCGACTGCGCACGGCGAGGTTCGCGTAGCGGAACGGCGTGTCCGCGCCGCTGCGGTGGGCGAGCAGGGAGGCGAGTCGGTCGGCCCATCCCCGGTACTCGCCCTCGCGCATGCGCGACGTGTCGCACAGGCCCTCGGTGAGCGAGTCGCCCAGGGCGACGAAGCTCGACCAGCGCCGCGTCGCGGGCGCCGACGTCGGCGGCAGCGGCCGGGTGGCACCGCGGGCGAGGAGCGCGTCGTCGAAGCGCCGCAGCCGCGCGGCCTCGGCGTAGTGGCTCACGAGCTGCTCCGTGAGCGCGCTCCAGGTGCGCGCGCGGACGCTCTCGAGCGCCGCCTGGCCGAACGACCGTCGCTTGGCGTCGTCGCCGAGGAGGTCCGCGACACGGGCCCGCAGGTCGTCCAGGTCGCCGGGCCGGTAGAGCCAGCCGTCGACGCTGCTGCGGACGAGGTCGAGCGGCCCGCCGCGCCCCGTTGCGACGACGGGCACGCCGCTCGCGAGGGCCTCCTGCACCGTCTGGCAGAAGGTCTCGCTCTCGCCGGGGTGCACGAAGACGTCGAAGCTCGCGAGCGCCTCCGCGAGCTCGTCTCCGCCGAGGAAGCCCGTGAACACCGCCTCCGGCAGCCGCGCTTCGAGCCGTGCACGCTCGGGGCCGTCGCCCACGATCACGAGCCGCGCTCCGGGCAGGTTCGAGAGCACGTGCAGGTCCTCGACCTGCTTCTCCGCCGCGAGACGGCCCACGTAGCCGATGATGCGCTCGCCGGGGGCGATCCGTGCCCGCCAGGACTCGGAGCGTCGAGCCGGGGAGAACCGGTCGGCGTCGACGCCGCGGCCCCATCGCCAGATCCGGTCCACGCCGAGCTGCTCGAGCTGCGCCTGAGCGGCCGAGGACGGCGCGAGCGTGAGCGTCGAGCGCCGGTGCAGCCGGGCGACGTGATTGGCGGCGGCGGCGGCCGCGCCGGCGACGCCGTAGCGCTCGGTGTAGGAGACGACATCGGTCTGGTAGATCGCGACGACCGGGATCCGCAGGGCGTCCGCGGCGACGAGCGCCTGCCATCCGAGCACGAACGGGGACGCGAGGTGCACGACGTCGGGCCGGAACTCCTCGAGGAGGCGGCGGATCCGCCAGGTCGGCGCGAGGGCGACCCGCACGTCGGGGTACGAGGGGAGGGGCATCGACGCGACGAGCGCGGTGCGCGAGCCCAGCGAGTCGGCCTTCTGCCCGGCCGCGCGCGGAGCGATGACGAGGGTCTCGTGGCCCTGCTCCTCGAGATGGCGCACGACCTGCAGAACGGAGTTCGTGACCCCGTTCATGTGGGGGAGGAAGGATTCCGCGAAGAGTGCGACTCTCACGTGTCCAGGGTCCCGGGCGCGGGACGCGCGCGGGGCCGACTTCTCTCGACCTTCGCCGGCTGTTCACCTGAGCCGGGCGGCCGTTCAGCGCGGCGTCACCGATGCCTCCGACTCCGGTGCGTCGACGAGGATCAGGGCGAGGTAGGCCCGGAGGCCGGCCGTCACGTCGACGTCGGGGTCGAGCAGCCACTGCGTCTGCAGCCCGTCCCAGATCGCGATGAGCCCGGTCGCCGCGATCGACGGCTCGATCCCCGGGCGGAGTCGGCCCTCCTCGGCGAGCGCACGCAGCTCGTCGGCGTACTGGTCTCGCAGCGACGCGAACCGGCGGGCGAAGTGCTCGCGCGCGGGGTGGCCCTCGGTGACGGACTCGCCGCACAGCACGGTGTAGAGCTCGGGGAGCCCGTGGTGCCGCGCGTTGAGGTCGGCCTGCGCGAGGACGTCGTCCGGGAAGGACAGCCCGGCCGGCGGCTTGTCCACCGCGTCCCGCTGGTCGAGGACCGCGAGGAGGAGATCGCGCTTCCGGGGGAAGTAGTGGAGCAGGCTCGTCTGCGACACGCCGATGCGGTCGGCGATGTCCTGGAGCGACCCGGCGAGATAGCCCTTGGCGGCGAAGACCTCGAGCGCGGCGTCCACGATCGCGCGCCGTCGCTCGGCCGATCGCGCATACGGGCCGCGCTTGCGCGGAACATCCTCGTCCATGTCGGAATGCTAGACCGGCGCCACGAATTTCGAGTACGTACTCGAATCCTGTGGTAGCTTCGTCGCCACGCGGGCGCACGGCTCGCACGGACCACGCCGACGTGGCCGCTTTCACAGAGACGTGGAGGTCAGATGGGCGCGATCACGCGCAGACAGCTGCTGGGTGCAGGGCTCGGCGCGGTGGCGGCGGGCATGCTCGCCGGCTGCTCGACACCGGGGACGACCTCGGTCAACGCCGAGCCGACCATCCCGCCGGCGACGGGCAAGAGGATCACCCTCACCTACTGGGCCTGGCTCAAGGACCTGCAGAAGGTCGCCGACGTCTGGAACGCGCAGAACCCGGATGTCCAGGTCGAGGCCGTCTGGATCCCCGGCGGCAACGCGGGCGGATACCAGAAGATCTACTCCGCCCTCGCGGCGGGTGGCGGGCCGGACATCGCCCAGGTCGAGATGCGCTCGATCCCCGAGTTCATGCTCGTGAACGGCCTCGTCGACCTGTCGCGCTACGGGGCCGCCGACCACGCGGCGAAGTTCGACCCGACCCTGTGGGGTCAGGTCAGCTTCGACGGCGGCGTGTACGCCATCCCGCAGGACTCCGGTCCCATGGCCTGGTACTACCAGCACCCCATCCTCGAGCAGATCGGATCGCCGCCGCCCACGACCTGGTCCGAGTGGCGCGAGCTGGCGGTCGAGGCGCGCGCTGCGGGCGCGTACCTCGACACCTTCCCGATCGGCGACGCATCCGTGTTCGCGATGTACGCCACGCAGGCGGGCGCGTCGTGGCTGCGGGTGGGGGAGGACGGCTGGGAGATCGACATGACCGACGACGCGACCCTCGAGGTCGCGGACTTCTGGGACCGCGTCGTCGATGACGAGCTCGTCACGACCGCCTACGGCAACTTCACGCCCGCGTGGTTCGCGGCCGCCGCCGACGGCGGGATCGCCGCGGTCACCGGGGCGAGCTGGGCCGACGCGCTCATCCAGGGCGTCGCCGGAGGCGAGGGCAGATGGCGCGTGGCGCCCATGCCGGTCTGGCCGGACATGGGGTACGGGTCGAGCTACCAGGGCGGATCGACGGCTGCCGTGCTCGCGAACAGCCGCCACCCCAAGGAGGCGATGGACTTCGCCGTCTGGATGACGACCTCGCCCGAGGGCATCGACGCGATGATCGAGCACAGCGGGATCGGATGGTCGCCGGCAGCCGACTACATCGGATCGCAGCGGCAGCGGCCATCCGACTTCTTCAGCGGCCAGAACTACAACGAGGAGGTGTTCGTGCCCGCCTCGAAGGCGCAGAACCCGGACTGGGTCTGGTGGCCGATCACGCAGCAGTCCTTCAACATCCTCTCCGACGGCTTCCGGCGGAAGGCGTCCGGTCAGAGCCTCGTCGAATCGGTCCGGCAGGCGGAGGAGCAGATCACGCGGGTCTTCCGGAACAAGGGCCTGCGCATCCGGAAGGCGACATCATGAGCGAGACGCGCACGATCGTCACGGGCGACGCCCGGGTGCGCCGGCGCCCCGGCGTGCGTCAGGCCGCCGTCAGCCGGGCGCCGTGGATCCTCCTCGCGCCGTTCCTGGCGCTCTTCGTCCTCACCTTCATCCTCCCGATCCTCGTCGCGATCGGGTCGAGCTTCACGCGCGTCCAGCGCGGCGGGCTGTTCGGCGAGGAGGGCGTGACGAGCTCGTTCGCGTGGTTCGAGAACTACGCGCTCGCGCTCGCCGACGGCAACTTCATCGCCTCCATCGGGCGGATGCTCCTGTTCGGCGTGGTCCAGGTGCCCGTCATGATCGTCGCGGCCACCCTCCTCGCGCTCCTGCTCGAGTCGGCCTCGGCGATGTGGCCGGGCTTCTTCCGCGCGGTGTACTTCATGCCCTACGGCATCCCGGGCGTCATCGCGACCATCCTCTGGTCGTTCCTCTACGTGCCCGGGCTGAGCCCGGTCGTGGACGTGGCGTCCTGGATGGGCATCGAGATCGACTTCCTCGGAGCGGGATCCGTGCTGTGGTCGATCGCGAACATCGTGACGTGGACGTACGTCGGCTACAACATGCTCATCATCGTCGCCCAGCTCAAGGCCATCCCGGGAGAGCTGTACGAGGCGGCGCGCATCGACGGCGCCTCCGCGTTCCGCGTCGCGACGAGCATCCAGCTGCCCCTCATCGCGCCGGCCCTCGTCCTGACGACCGTGTTCAGCATCATCGGGACGCTGCAGCTGTTCGCCGAGGCGGAGGTCCTGAAGACCGTCGCGCCGGCGATCGACACGCAGTACACGCCGAACCTGTCGGCGTACACGACGGCCTTCGCCTACAACGACTACAACGTCGCCGCGGCGCAGGCCGTGCTCATCGCCCTCGCGGCGTTCGTGCTGTCCTTCCTCTTCCTCCGCGTCACGAACAGGAGCGGCCGATGACCCTCACCCAGCCGCGCACGGATCCCGTGCGCACGCAGACGCTCGCCGCGGTCAACCCGACGGGTTCGTCGGCCGCCCATCGCCGGTCGCGGGCCTCGAAGATCATCGTGACGGGCATCCTCGTCGTCGCCGCCCTGTACTTCCTCATCCCCGTCTACTGGGTGGTCGTCGCGGCCACGAAGTCCACGGAGGACCTCTTCTCGACCTTCGGCTTCTGGTTCGGGTCGGACGTCCACCTCCTCGAGAACCTCGGCCAGGTCCTCGCGTACGACGGCGGCATCTTCGTGCGGTGGTTCCTCAACTCGATCCTCTACGCGGGAGTCGGCGCCGTCCTGGCGACCTACTTCGCCGCGGCGGGCGGCTACGCGCTCGCGAAGTACCGCTTCCGCGGGCGCGACCTCGTCTTCGGCACCATCCTCGGGGGCGTTCTCGTGCCGGCCACCGCCACGGCGCTGCCGCTCTTCCTCCTGTTCAGCCAGCTGGGGCTCGCGAACACCTACTGGAGCGTGCTGATCCCGTCGCTCGTGTCGCCGTTCGGGCTGTTCCTCTGCCGCATCTACGCCGATGCGACGGTCGACGACTCGCTCATGGAGGCCGCGCGGCTCGACGGCGCGGGGGAGCTGCGGATCTTCCACACGGTCGGGCTGCGGATCCTGACGCCCGCGCTCGTCACGGTCTTCCTCTTCCAGCTCGTGGGCATCTGGAACAACTACTTCCTGCCCCTCGTGATGCTCGCCGACCAGAGCCTGTATCCGATCACCCTCGGCCTCAACAACTGGCGCGCGCAGGTGGATCGCCTGCCCGAGTTCTACGAGCTGACGACCGGGGGAGTGCTGCTCTCGGTCATCCCGCTCGCGATCGCGATGATCGTGCTGCAGCGCTTCTGGCGCGGCGGCCTCACCGAGGGCGCGGTGAAGTAGGAGTCGCAGGGGTGCGTCCACGGCCCGCGCTGGTAGGGTGGCCGTGGACGCGCCCGTGCGCGTCCGCACAACTGAACACGACATGGAGCAGGCTGGCAGGAAGCTGGTCCCCTGAAGTGGTCTCCCGGGTGCCGCGCATCCGGTGGATTTCTCCTGGTGGCCAGCGCAGGCGAGCGTGAAGCTTCGGTTCTGGCCGTGCGGCCTATATCTGCCTGTTCCTGCTCCTTCGCATGACTCGTCCGTCACATGGACCGGCGAGGTTAAACAAAGAAGGAGAGACCTCTTGGAAGGTCCTGAAATCACCGCCGCCGAGGCCGTTCTCGACAACGGCCGCTTCGGCACCCGCACCATCCGGTTCGAGACCGGCCGTCTCGCGCAGCAGGCGCAGGGCGCCGTGGCCGCGTACCTCGACGAGGAGACGATGCTCCTCTCGGCCACGAGCGCGTCGAAGAGCCCCCGCGAGGGCTTCGACTTCTTCCCGCTGACGGTCGACGTCGAGGAGCGCTCGTACGCCGCGGGCAAGATCCCCGGCTCGTTCTTCCGCCGCGAGGGCCGCCCCTCGACCGAGGCCATCCTCGTGTGCCGCCTCATCGACCGTCCGCTGCGCCCGTCGTTCGTCGACGGCCTGCGCAACGAGATCCAGATCGTCGTCACGGTGCTCTCCATCGCGCCGGGCGAGTTCTACGACGCGCTCGCGATCAACGCGGCGTCGGCGTCGACCCAGATCTCCGGCCTGCCGTTCTCGGGCCCGATCGCCGGCGTGCGCCTCGCGCTCATCCCCGGCCAGGCGGGCAACGACGACCAGTGGGTCGCGTTCCCGAACGCCGAGCTCCTCGAGTCCGCCGTGTTCGACCTCGTCGTCGCCGGTCGCGTCGTCACGGGAGCCGACGGCTCCGAGGATGTCGCGATCATGATGGTCGAGGCCGAGGCGACCGAGGCGAGCTGGAACCTCATCAAGGCCGGCGCCACGAAGCCCAGCGAGGAGATCGTCGCGCAGGGTCTCGAGGCCGCCAAGCCCTTCATCAAGCAGCTCGTCGCGGCGCAGGCCGAGATGGCCGCGAAGTCGTCGAAGGAGCCGCTCGAGTTCCCCGTGTTCCCGGCCTACAGCCAGGAGACGTACGACTTCGTCGCCGCCGAGGCGCACGCGGACCTCGAGAAGGTCTACGTCATCGCCGACAAGCAGCAGCGCCAGGCCGCGGATGACGAGGTCAAGGCCCGCGTCAAGGCCGCCCTCATCGAGAAGGTGGAGGCGGGCGAGCTGCCCGCGGCCGCTCCGCTCGAGTTCGGCGCCGCCTACAAGTCCGTCACGAAGAAGATCGTGCGCGGCCGCATCCTCACGGAGGGCGTCCGCATGGACGGCCGCGGCCTCGCCGACATCCGCCCGCTCGACGCCGAGGTGCAGGTCATCCCGCGCGTCCACGGCTCGGCCATCTTCCAGCGCGGCGAGACGCAGATCCTGGGTGTCACGACGCTCAACATGCTCAAGATGGAGCAGCAGATCGACTCGCTGTCGCCCACGACGAGCAAGCGCTACATGCACCACTACAACTTCCCGCCCTACTCGACCGGCGAGACCGGCCGCGTGGGCAGCCCGAAGCGGCGTGAGATCGGCCACGGCTTCCTGGCCGAGCGCGCGCTCGCTCCCGTGCTGCCCAGCCGCGAGGAGTTCCCGTACGCCATCCGCCAGGTGTCCGAGGCGCTCGGGTCGAACGGCTCGACCTCGATGGGCTCCGTGTGCGCATCGACCCTGTCGCTGCTCAACGCGGGTGTGCCGCTGCGCGCCCCCGTCGCCGGTATCGCGATGGGCCTCGTCTCCGACGAGGTCGACGGCCAGACGCGGTACGCCGCGCTGACCGACATCCTCGGCGCGGAGGACGCCCTCGGCGACATGGACTTCAAGGTGGCCGGCACGAGCGAGTTCGTCACGGCGATCCAGCTCGACACGAAGCTCGACGGCATCCCCTCCGAGGTGCTCGCCGGCGCGCTCACGCAGGCGAAGGACGCGCGTCTGCGCATCCTCGAGGTCCTGAACGCGGCGATCGACGCTCCGGACGAGATGGCGCCGACCGCGCCGCGCGTCATCAGCGTGCAGATCCCGGTCGACAAGATCGGCGAGCTCATCGGCCCCAAGGGCAAGACGATCAACTCGATCCAGGACGACACCGGCGCCCAGATCTCGATCGAGGACGACGGCACCGTCTACATCGGCGCGACCGACGGCCCCTCGGCCGAGGCGGCGCGGGCCGCGGTCAACGCGATCGCGAACCCGACGAACCCCGAGATCGGCGACCAGTTCCTCGGCACGGCCGTGAACATCGCCAAGTTCGGCGTGTTCGTCTCGCTCCTGCCGGGCAAGGACGGCCTGCTGCACGTCACCGAGCTGCGCAAGCTCAACGGCGGCAAGCGCGTCGAGAACATCGAGGACGTCGTGAGCGTGGGTCAGAAGATCCTCGTCCGCATCTCGAAGATCGACGACCGCGGCAAGCTCTCGCTCGAGATCGTCGACGAGGCCGGCGAGGGCGCGTCCGACGCGCCCGAGGCCCCGGCCGAGGCTCCCGCCGAGGCCTGATCGGCTCACGGAACGGCCCGGTCGCACACGGTGCGGCCGGGCCGTTCCGCGTCCGTGATGAAACAGTTACGACCCGCGGCGCGGCGCGCGCCGCGGGTTCCGGTTCAATGGAGGCACGGGAGGACCGCGGTTCGTCGCACCCTCCGTGAGGGAGCGACATGGATGCAGCGTCACCGCCGGAGCGGCGCGACGGCGCGGCCATCCGCACATCCGATGCGTCCGCGGACGTGCCGACTCAGCCCATCCGGCTCCCCGGTCATCCGTCGGCGCCCGTCCCCGAGCTCGGCCCGGGGATCGGCGCGGGCCTGCGCTCGCCGATCGGGACGTCGGGCGTCGAGGTGTTCCCGCTCATGCTCGGCGGGGCCGAGTTCGGGTGGAACCTCGACCGCGCGGCGGGATTCGCTGTGCTCGACCGCTACGCCGAGCTCGGCGGCAACGCCCTGCACACCTCCGACCGCTTCGGCGCGGGGCGCAGCGAGTTCATCCTCGGCCAGTGGGTCGCGTCGCGCGGCGTGCGCGACGACATCGTCCTCGCGGTGCGCGTCGGCGGCCATCCCGACAACCCGGGCCTCGGCTCGGTCAACCTCGTCCGCGCCGTGGAGTCGTCGCTCGAGCGCCTCGGAACCGATCGCATCGACATCCTCTACCTCGATGCGGCGAGCTACCCGCTGACGTCCCTCGAAGACGCGCTCGCGACGGCCGAGTGGCTCGTCGAGGCGGGCAAGGCGCGCGCGGTCGGGGCCTACGGGTTCACCGCGGACCAGCTCGTCGAGGCGCGGATCCTGTCGTCGGCCGGGTACCCGCGGATCGAGGCGCTCGACGTGCCGTACAACCTCATGCGCCGCGGGGAGTACGAGGGCGACCTGCGGCTCGTGTCCGACGCCCAGGGCCTCGCCGTGACGCCGTCGCACGCCCTCGAGCACGGGTTCCTCTCCGGACTGCATCGCTCGCGTCAGACGATCGGCCAGGGCACGAGGTCGGAGCAGCTGTCGAAGCTCCTCAACCGCCGAGGAGCGCGGGCGCTCAAGGCGCTCGACGCCGTCGCCGCGGAGCTGCAGCTCCCGCACGCGGCGGTCGCCGTCGCGTGGCTCCTCGCGCAGCGGAGCGTCGTCGCCCCGATCGTCAACGCCTTCACGCCGGCGCACGTCGACGAGCTCGTGCAGGGGGTGGGCGTGCAGCTCGGACGCGGGCATCGCGCCGACCTCGCGAAGGCCGCGGACTGACCATTATTCCGCCGATGGCGTAACCGCACGGCGCGTCCGCCGAGGCGTGACCTAGGCTGGAGGACGCCCGCCCTGCGGGCTCCAGGTGCGGACGATGAGGGGGTTCGGATGACGCACTACATCTACCTCGTCCGCCACGGAGAGCACCAGCACGCCGAGCACGGGCTCGAGGACGGGCCGCTCTCCGCGCGCGGAGAGCGCCAGGCGGCGCTGCTCGCCGACCGGCTCTCGGGCGTGCCGTTCGACAACGTGTGGCACTCGCCCCTCGCACGCGCCGCGGAGACCGCGCGCATCGTCGCCGAGCGGATGCCCGCGATCGATCCGCAGCCGCACGCGCTCCTGTTCGACTGCGTCCCGACGGGCATGACCGACGAGACGCCGAGCGTGTTCGAGCCCTTCTTCGGCGGGATCACCGAGGAGGAGGTCGAGGCGGGCAGGGCCCAGATGGCCGACGCGATGAACGAGTTCCTCGTGCGCAAGAACGGCGACGTCCACGAGCTGCTCATCACGCACAACTTCGTGATCGCGTGGTTCGTGCGCGAGGTGCTCGGCGCCCCCGACTGGCGCTGGATGACGCTGAACCAGGCGAACTGCGGGCTCACGATCATCTCGCAGAAGCAGGGCCGCCCGTGGACGCTCATCGCCCACAACGACCTCGCGCACCTGCCGTTCGAGCTGCGCACCGGACTGCCGGAGACCCCGCCGGTCTGAGCCGCGCCGGACGGGTGTCGTGCCGGGCCGCCGTGCCGGGCCATCCCGGGATGTGCCAAGCCGGCCGGGCCGTACCTGGATGTGACGTGCCGGGATTCGGATCGTCGGGGCGGAGGTGCGCGTGTCGTCCTCAGTGAGCGACACACGCCCCACGGATCCGATTCCGCGCACACGCACGGCGACAGACGGCCGTGCATTCGGGCCCCGGGGCGCTGGCTGTCACGCCCTCCGGCGGAGGGCGCCGACGATCGCGCGCTCCACGCGCGGCCAGTCGTGGATGACGAGCGCGTAGTCGAACCGGAGGGTTCGGTAGCCGAGCGCGGCAGCATTCGCGTCTCGGACGAGGTCGCGGTGCCGGTGGCTCTCCCCGTCGTGGTTCTCGCGCCCGTCCACTTCGAGGATGATCCGGTCGCCGACGACGAAGTCGACGCGTCCGACCGTGCGGATGCGCACCTGGCAGCGGAGCACGATGCCCATGCGGAGCAGTCGGATCCTGAGGAGCGACTCGAGCCCGCTCTCCGAGTCCGATCGCGCTGCGTCGACGAGTCGCCGCTGCCGCGCATCCAGACGTGCGCGCACCGCGAGACGGTCGCGTCGAGACAGCAGCCCCCGGTGCCACGCGGATTCGAACGCGGCGAAGAACGCCTCATCGCCCTGGCAGCGCGCGAGCTGGACGAGAGCGCGGACGATGTCGACGCGCCCGAAGCCCGTCGCGCCTTCATCCCAGTGAGGGATGCACGCGCACCCCGCGTGCTCGCGCTGGCGCCCGTGCGGTCCCATCGCGACGTGAATCGCGTCGGCGTCGAGAACCCACACGCCGAGCTGGGCGAGTGCCGACGCGCAGCAGAGTGAGCCGCCGTGCCGCGCCGCCGCGACGATGTCCGCGCTCACGTCCGGAGTCGCATAGACCCCGGGGCGCACCTTCCAGATCGATCCGGTCACAAGCGCACGCCGGATGTCGCGCGCAGACGCGCCCGCCATCCGCGGCGTCGATGCGCGGGCCACTCCGTGACGGGCATCGATGCGAGCCGCGATCTCCGTCGGATACATCACGCCAGCCTCGTCGGGCCGCGGGCCCTGCCCCCGGCACAGCGCGCCTGCTCGTGCCGGTGCGCGCGTGTCGTCCGCCTGTGCACGAGGCGTCGGCGCGAGACGCCCCGGGTGCGGGTCCGCTGCGGGGGACGGATGGGCGAGGGCGGGGCGGCGTGTGCGGGGTGTCGGGATTCGGATGGCTGGGGCGGGTGCGCGCGTGTCGGTCTCAGGAGACGACTTCAGCACCACGGGTCCGATTCGGGGAACGGCGCCCGGAGGGCGGGGCGGCGTGTGCGGGGTGTCGGGATTCGGATGGCTGGGGCGGGTGTGCGCGCGTCGGTCTCAGGAGACGACTTCAGCACCACGGGTCCGATTCGGGGGACAGGTGTCGCGACGGGTGTCGCGCCGGGACCGCTGGCGTGCCGGGCCGCGCCGTGCCGCGAGGGCGCCCCGAGCACGCCGCACTCCGGCGGACGTCCTGGCCGGCCCGCCTAGGATGGTGGCATGACGACACGCGTGGCACTGGTCGGCGGCAGCGGCAAGCTCGGCAGCATCATCCGCGAGGTCGTCGACGGAATGGACGGGTTCGAGGTCGTCGCGGTGCTCGGATCGAGCAGCGACCTCGCCGAGCTCGACGGCGCGGATCTCGTCATCGACGCCTCCACTCCGGCCGTGAGCATCGACGTCGTGCGCGCGGCGATCGAGCGCGGCGCCCAGGTTCTCGTCGGCACGAGCGGATGGTCCGCGGAGCGCGTCGCGCTCGTGCGCCCGCTCGTCGAGGCGGCCGGGACCGGCGCCGTCTTCATCCCGAACTTCTCGCTCGGATCCGTGCTCGGCACGGCGCTCGCCGCGGCCGCCGCGCGGTTCTTCCCGTCGGTCGAGATCGTCGAGACGCATCGCGACACGAAGATCGACTCCCCGTCGGGCACGGCGGTCCGCACGGCCGAGCTCATCGCGGCGGCCCGCGAGACGCCCGTCGACGCGCCGTTCGTCGACCAGCGCGCACGTGGGCAGCAGGTCGCGAGCGTGCCCGTGCACTCGCTGCGCCGCCCCGGGGTGGTCGCCCGACAGGAGACGATCCTCTCCGGGCCCGGAGAGTCGCTCTCCCTCGTGCACGACACGATCGACCCGGCCGCCGCGTACGCGCCGGGCATCCGCATCGCCGTCGAGGCCGCGACCGGCGTGCGCGGCGTCGTTGTGGGCCTGGAGAACTTCATCGACATCGGCATCGGCACGCCGCGCCCCGCAGCGGCCGAGCCCGTCGACGACGGTGCGACGGTCGCGGGCCAGGCCGCGCGGGCCACGGGCGCATGAGACTGCGCGTCGGCGTCGCCGTCATGACGGCGCTCCTGCTGCTCTACATCCTCGTCGTGGGGCAGAAGGCCGTGTCGGCCCTGTCCATCGGCATCTCGACCGGCGAGCCGATCCTCGCCGTCATGGGCGGCGCGATGATCGTGCTTCCGCTCATCGCGCTGTGGGGGCTCGGTCGCGAGCTCCTGTTCGGATGGCGCGCCGAGCGCCTCGCACGCCGTCTCGAGAGCGAGGGCGGGCTGCCGACCGAGGAGGTCAGCACGTCGCCGAGCGGGCGCCCGGCGCGGTCGGATGGCGAGGCGCTCTTCCCGACGTACCGCGCCGAGGTCGAGGCCGACGAGACCGACTGGCGCGCGTGGTACCGGCTGAGTCTCGCATACGCCGCTGCGGGCGATACGAAGCGCGCGCGGTCCGCGGTGCGCGAGGCCATCCGCCGCGAACGGGCCGCGCAGAGCCCCGTCTAGCACCCGGCGCGGACGCCCGCTGCGGCCGTTCAGCGCTCGGGCACGACCGCGGCGATCGCGTCCTCGAGCGCGGGGTGGGCGAACGAGAAGCCGGTGGACTGCAGCGCTCGCGGCACGATGTCGGCGTCGACGAGGAGCATGTCGTCGGCGAAGTCGCGCCCGAGCGCGGCGCGGAGAGCCCATGCGGGCGCCGGCAGGGCGAAAGGGCGCCGCAGCCGACGTGCGAGCGCCCGCCCGAAGTCGTTCGCGGTCGTCGCGACCGGGGCAGCCAGGTTGACCGGCCCGGTCAGCCGGTGCTCGAGGACGTGGCGGATGGCCGCGATCGCGTCCTCGAAGGAGATCCAGGCCCACACCTGGCGCCCCGAGCCGAGCGGGCCGGCGAGACCCGCTCGCGTCAGGGGGATGAGCGGACGCAGGACGCCGTCGGGATGCACGACCGGCGCGGTGCGGAGGAGCGCGACGCGGGGCCCGGCGCCGTGCGCGGCCTGCTCCCACGCGCCGCAGAGGTCGGCGAGGAATCCGCTCCCACGAGGTGCGTCCTCGGTGACGGGGCCATCGGATGAGGACCCGTACCAGCCCGCGGCGCTCGCCGAGACGAGGAGGGGCTGCTCGTCGAGCTGGGAGATCGCGCGGGCGAGGACGCGCGTGGGCGTGAGCCGCGAGGAGTGCAGGCGCCGCCGGTACGCGGGAGTCCAGGGGATGCGCCCCACGCTCGCGCCGCAGAGGTTCACGACGGCGTCGGCGCCGCGGAGGACAGCGGGATCGAGATGCGGAGCGTCGAGCCAGCGCGTCTCGTCCGCGGCGCTCGGGGCGCGGCGGACGAGACGCGTCACCTCCACGCCCGCCGCGCGGAGGTCGTCGACGACGCCCTGGCCGAGGAGGCCCGACGAGCCGGCGACGATGACGCGCGTGAGCGAGGAGGCGGTCATCCTGGGTTACGCGAGCGTCGCCTCGAGCGAGATCTCGATGCCGGCGAGCGCCTGCGAGACGGGGCAGCCCGCCTTGGCCTCCTCGGCGATCTGCTGGAAGCGCTCGGCGTCGATGCCGGGGACGACGGCGTTGACGTTGAGGTGGCTCCCCGTGATGCCGGTGCCGGGCTTGAAGGTGACCGACGCGGTCGTGTCGATCTTCTCCGGCGGGGTGCCGTTCTCGGCGAGCGCGTTCGAGAGCGCCATGCTGAAGCACGACGAGTGCGCTGCCGCGATGAGCTCCTCAGGGGTGGTCGTCGTGTCGGAGCCCTCGCTGCGGGCCTTCCAGTTCACGGGGAACGTCCCGACGCCGGTCGAGAACGAGACGGTGCCGGAGCCCTCGAAGAGGGATCCCTGCCACGAGGTGCTGGCTTCGCTGGTGACGGTCATTGTCGTTCCTCCTGATCGGGGGCGGATGGTCCGCGGCCAGCCTAACGGCGCGGCCCGACACGGGGAACGCCTTGCGCCGGCGCCCCTCATGTCATATTCCGCCACCTCGGGTCCGTCGGCACGGCGACGGATCTACCGTGGTTCCGATGACCCCCGCCGCCGCTCTCGCCGCTCTCGTCGCGATCGTCCTCGTCGCGACGGCCCTCGGCGTGCTCCTGCGGCGACGCGAGGGCCGCGCTCGGGCGGTCCGGGCGGATGCCGTCGCCCCGACGGCGCTCGGGCTCGCCCCCGGCGCCTTCGGAGAGCGCGCGACGCTCGTGCAGTTCAGCACCGAGCTGTGCGCCCGGTGCCCCGCGGTGCGGCGGCTGCTCTCCGACGTGGCGGGGGAGAGGGATGGCGTCGCGCACGTCGACGTCGACGTCACGCACCGCGTCGAGATCGCTCGGCGCTTCCACGTGCTCCAGACGCCCACGACCCTCGTCCTCGACGCGCGCGGCGTCCCGCGCGCCCGCATCGCCGGAGCTCCGACCCGCGACACGGTGATGGCCGAGCTCGACGCCATCGAAGGGAAGACCCATGCCTGACGCACCCGCAGGGATCGATCCGCGCGGCCCCCGCTTCGCCGCCGCCATCACGAGCGCGCTGCTGCTCGTCGCGGCGTTCCTCGCCTTCACGGGGCTCTCGACGCGCACGGCGGCGTCGTTCGGCTGGTTCGCCTACCAGCCCGCGACCGGTGCGGTCTTCACGCCGGGGATCGGCGCCGCCTCCGTCTTCGAGCGCGCGGCGGATCCTGGCTTCCTCGCGGTGCTCGTCGTCGCGCTGCTCTTCCTCTGGAGCGTCGTCTCGCCGCGCACCGCGCCGTGGGGCGTGCTCTTCCGCCGCGTGGTCCGCCCTCGACTCGCGCCTCCTGCGGAGCTCGAGGACCCGCGCCCGCCGCGCTTCGCGCAGGGCGTCGGCCTGTTCGTCACGGGGCTCGGCCTCGTCCTGCATCTCGCGGCCGTGCCCTGGGCGCTGCCGATCGCGGCGGCCGCGGCGTTCGTCGCCGCATTCCTCAACGCGGCATTCGGCTTCTGCCTCGGCTGCCGGATCTACCTCCTCCTGCAGCGCGCGGGCATCGTCGGACGCGAGCGCGCCGCCTGAGCCGGCGCGCGCCATCCCGACTAGCCTTGACGTCATGAGCGGCGCCATCCCCACCCCGTACGAGGATCTCCTTCGCGACGTGCTCGCGAACGGCACGCACAAGGACGACCGCACGGGCACCGGGACGACGAGCGTGTTCGGGCGGCAGATCCGATACGACCTCAGCGCGGGCTTCCCGCTCATCACGACGAAGCGCGTGCACTTCAAGTCGGTCGCCTACGAGCTGCTGTGGTTCCTGCGCGGCGACTCGAACGTGCGGTGGCTCCAGGAGCACGGCGTGTCGATCTGGGACGAGTGGGCTGACGAGGACGGCGAGCTCGGCCCCGTCTACGGCGTGCAGTGGCGCTCGTGGCCGACTCCGAGCGGCGAGAGCATCGACCAGATCGCGAAGGTCGTGGCGCAGCTGAAGGCGAACCCCGACAGCCGTCGGCACATCGTGACGGCGTGGAACCCGGCCGAGGTCGACGACATGGCGCTGCCGCCGTGCCACGCCCTCTTCCAGTTCTACGTCGCGGACGGCCGCCTCAGCTGCCAGCTCTACCAGCGCAGCGCCGACCTCTTCCTCGGCGTGCCCTTCAACATCGCGTCGTACGCGCTCCTCACGCTCATGGTCGCCCAGCAGACCGGGCTCGAGCCGGGCGACTTCGTGTGGACCGGCGGCGACTGCCACATCTACGACAACCATCGGGAGCAGGTCGTCGAGCAGCTCTCGCGCGAGCCCTACCCGTACCCCGCGCTGCGATTCGCCCGGAAGCCGGAGTCGCTGTTCGACTACGCGTACGACGACTTCGTCGTGGAGGAGTACCGCCACCATCCCGCGATCCGCGCGGCCGTGGCGGTCTGAGCCGTGACCATCCGCTCGATCTGGGCGCAGTCGCGCACCCGCGCGATCGGGTCCGACGGGGGCATGCTGTGGCAGCTGCCCGAGGACATGGCCTTCTTCAAGCGCGCCACGACGGGAACGCCGGTCGTGATGGGGCGGAAGACGTGGCTGTCGTTCCCCGAGCGCTTCCGCCCGCTTCCCGACCGGCCCAACATCGTCGTCACGCGCGACGAGGGCTTCGCGGCGGAGGGCGCGCAGGTCGTGCACTCGCTCGAGGACGCCCTCGAGGCCGCGGGGCGGATCGACGACGAGGTCTGGGTGATCGGCGGCGCGCAGATCTACGCGCAGGCCATGGACGTCGTCGACGAGCTGTGGGTCACCGAGGTCGACGTCGACGCGGATGGCGACGCCTACGCGCCCGAGATCGGCGAGGAGTGGCGGGTCGTCCGGTCGGAGCCCGATGGCGCCGCGGAGTGGCTCACGAGCCGGACGGGCACCCGCTACCGCTTCGTCGTGTACCGGCGCCGCTGAGCCCCCGCTGCGGGGGCCCAGCGGCTCGGCTCACGCGCCCAGCTGGAGGCTGACCGTGGCGTACGAGTGCGGCGGGAGCTCGACCTCGAGGCCGCGCGCGTGCGTGCGGACGCCGTCGAAGTCGACCGGCGCGACGTTCTCCGGCTGACCGGGCACGTTGTGCGCGGCCGTGCTCTCGGCCGTGAGCAGGCGGGCCGACCAGCCCTCGACCGCCCTGCCGCGCAGGTCGAGGACGACCGTGCGCGGCTGGTCGGCGTCGAGGTTCGACAGGGACACGAGCGCCGCGCCGTCCTTGGTCGACGCCGACGCCGAGATCATCGGCAGGTCGCGCCCGTCGACCGCGCGGGTCTCGCCGTCGACGACATGCGCCTCGAGCGCCTGCGCGTCGTGGTGGCCGACGTTCATCGCGAACACGTGGAACGTGGGGGTCTTCACGAGCGCTCCGGTGTCGGGGTCGGTGAGGAGCATCGCCTGCAGCACGTTGACGGTCTGCGCGATGTTCGCCATGACCAGACGGTCGGCGTGGCGGTGGAACGCGTCGAAGTGCACGCTCGCGACGAGCGCGTCGCGCAGGGTGTTCTGCTGGTAGAGGAACCCGGGGTTCGTGCCGGGCTCGACATCCCACCACGTGCCCCACTCGTCGAGGACGAGGCCCACGCGCCGGCGCGGATCGTGCCGGTCCATCACGGTGCTGTGCCGCGTGAGGAGCTGCTCGATGTGGAAGGCGCGGGAGAGCGCGAGGTACCACTCGTCCTCGTCGAACTCGGTCGCCGAGCCCTTGCTCTGCCACGAGCCCGACATCGTGTAGTAGTGCAGCGAGACCGCCTGATAGGGCGAGGATCCCTGGCCGTCGCAGCCGAGGCATCCGAGCGCCTTCATGAGGGTCTCGGTCCACTCGAGGTCGTCGGCGTTCGCGCCCGCCGCGATCCGGTACACCGTGTTGCCGCCGTGGTCGCGCACGTACGTCGCGTACTGGCGGGCGAGGTCCGCATACGCCTCGGCGCGCATGTTGCCGCCGCAGCCCCAGGCCTCGTTGCCGATGCCGAAGAACGGCACCTTCCAGGGCTCGTCGCGGCCGTTCTCGCGGCGCAGCGCGGCCATGGGGGAGTCGTCGGCCCGTGTGAGGTACTCGATCCACTCGCTCATCTCGCGCACGGTGCCCGAGCCGACGTTGCCGTTCACGTAGGCGTCGGCGCCGAGCATCTCGCAGAGCTGCATGAACTCGTGCGTTCCGAAGGAGTTGTCCTCGACGACGTCGCCCCAGTGGGAGTTGACCATGCGCGGGCGGCTCTCGCGCGGGCCGATGCCGTCGCGCCAGTGGTAGTCGTCGGCGAAGCAGCCGCCCGGCCAGCGCAGGTTCGGGATCGCGAGCTCGCGGAGCGCCTCGACGACGTCGAGGCGGATGCCGCCCTCGTTCGGGATGTCGGAGTCCTCGCCGACGAAGAAGCCGCCGTAGATGCACCGCCCCAGGTGCTCGGCGAAGTGCCCGTAGAGGTGGCGGCTGATCGTGGGGCCGGGGAGGTCGAGGTCGATGACGACGCGGGTGGAGGACATGGGAGCCTTTCCGGGTGAGAGAAGTGATGTAACGATACATCCGGACGGGCTCCGGGGGAAGAGCGGATTCGCATAGGGTCGATCCGAGCGGCGCGAGCGCGAAGGAGGCGGCCATGGCGACGATGAGCGACGTGGCGCGCGCGGCCGGGGTGTCGGTCATGACGGTGTCGAACGTGCTCAACGACCGCGGGCGGGTGAGCGCCGAGACACGGCTGCGGGTGCTCGAGAAGGTGCGGGAGATCGGGTACGAGATCGACCTCACGGCACGGCGCCTGCGCGCGGGACGCACCGACACGGTCGCGCTCATCGTGCCGCGCTTCGACCACGCGTACTTCGGCGACCTCGCGGCCGCGTTCGCCGAGGCGTTCGCCCTTCGGGGGCGCCACCTCGTCGTCGAGCAGAGCGGTGCGAGCGTCGAGGGCGAGCTGTCCGCGCTGTCGCTCGCGCGCCTGCGCATGTACGACGGCGTGATCCTGAGCCCTGTGGGGCTCGGCGCGCCCGACCTCGACCGCATCGCCATCCCCACGCCCATCGTCATGCTCGGCGAGCAGCAGGTGCCCGAGCGCTTCGACCACGTCACCATGGCGAACGCCGAGGGCGCGCGGATGGCGGTCGCCCACCTCATCGGGAGCGGCGCGCGGCGCGTCGCGATCGTCGGCGGTGCGCGCGCGTCGCGCGGCGTGACGATGTCGAGCCAGCGCACGGACGGCTGGCGCGCGGCGCACGCGGACGCGGGGCTCGCCGCGGATCCCGAGCTCGTCTTGGAGGTGCGCGAGCCGGCCGTCGACGGCGCGCGCGACGCCATCGCGCGCGCGGTGCGGGACGGCCTCGGCGTCGACGCCGTCTTCGCGGTCACCGACCAGATCGCCTTCGGCGTGCTCGCGGGGCTCGCCGACGCGGGCGTCGCGGTGCCGGGGGACGTGCAGGTGATCGGGTTCGACGACGTCGGGATCAGCCGCCACGTCGCCGGCGGGCTGTCGACGGTCGATCCCGGCTCCCGCTGGATCGTCGAGCAGGCGGTCGAGACGCTCGAGGCGCGGATGGCGCGCGCGGACTTCGCGCCGCGGCACCTCGTGAGCCCCGCGCGCCTCGTGCTGAGGGCCTCGACGAAGGCGGCGCCGTCGTCGAGGCGATAGCCTTGATGCCATGACGCACACGGGCAATCCCTTCGGACAGGTTCTCGTCGCGCTCGTCACGCCGATGACGGCGGACGGCGAAGTGGACTGGCCCGGCGTCGAGAAGCACATCGACGCGTGCATCGCCCAGGGCGCCGACGGGATCGTCGTCACGGGCACGACGGGGGAGACGTCGACCCTGACCGACGCCGAGAAGCTGCGCCTCGTCGAGGTCGGCAAGGACGTCTCGGCCGGGCGCGCGAAGATCATCACGGGCGGCGGCTCGAACGAGACCGCGCACGCGATCGACCTCTACCAGAAGAGCGAGAAGGCCGGCGCCGACGGCATCATGATCGTCACGCCGTACTACAACAAGCCGACGCAGGCGGGTGTCCTCACGCACTTCCGGCTCATCGCCGACTCGACCGACCTCCCCGTGATCCTCTACGACATCCCCGGGCGCACGGGCATCCCGATCCGCTACGAGACGATCCTGCGCCTCGCGAAGCACCCGAACATCCTCGCGGTCAAGGACGCCAAGGGCGATCTCAGCGAGGTGAGCCGCGTGCTCAACCAGACCGACCTCATGTACTTCTCGGGTGACGACGCCAACGTGCTCCCCGAGCTCGCGATCGGCGCCACGGGCCTCATCGGCGTGACCGCCAACGTGGCCTCGGGCCCGTACCGCACGATCGTCGACGCGGTGAACCGCGGCGACCTCGCCACGGCGACCGACCAGCACAAGCGCCTCGAGCCGCTCGTGCGCGCGCTCATGACGCACGTGCCCGGCACGGTCGCGACGAAGTACGTGCTGCACGGCCTCGGCCGGATCTCGAGCCCGCGCGTGCGCCTGCCGCTCGTCGGTCCCGAGGAATGGGAGGCCGCGCTCATCGAGGACGAGCTCGCGCTCGTCAAGGACGTCGACGGGGTCGACTTCTCGAACTTCCGCCCCGACCGCAACGCGGCCGCGGGCGGCGCGCTGCCGAAGGTGCCCGGCACCACCCGCTGATCTCCCGCGGCGGCACCGGTCGTCGCGACAACACCGAATACGACGAACCGGATGCCGCAGGGCATCCCGGAAGGCGGACGATGTCCACACAGGTTCTCGAGCCCGCAGATCTCACCCCGGGGACCCTTCGGGTGACGCCCCTGGGCGGTCTCGGCGAGGTCGGCCGCAACATGACCACGTACGAGATCGACGGCGAGATCCTCATCATCGACTGCGGCGTGCTCTTCCCCGAGGAGCACCAGCCGGGCGTCGACCTGATCCTGCCCGACATGGAGCCGCTGCGCGGACGTCTCGACGACGTCGTGGGCGTGGTGCTCACCCACGGGCACGAGGACCACATCGGCGCCGTCCCGTACCTCCTCAAGCAGCGCCCCGACATCCCGATCATCGGCTCCGCGCTCACGCTCGCGCTCACCGCAGCGAAGCTCAAGGAGCACCGGATCACCCCCGTCGCGCACGTCGTGAAGGAGGGCGAGACGTGGGAGGCCGGGCCGTTCGAGCTCGAGTTCGTCGCGGTGAACCACTCGATCCCGGACGCGCTCGCGGTCGCCGTGCGCACGGACGCCGGCCTCGTGCTCCACACGGGCGACTTCAAGATGGACCAGCTGCCGCTCGACGGCCGCATCACCGATCTGCGCGCCTTCGCGCGGCTCGGCGAGGAGGGCGTCGATCTCTTCCTGCCCGACTCGACCAATGCCGACGTGCCCGGCTTCACGCCGACCGAGCGCTCGATCGGGCCCGTGCTCGACCAGGTCATCTCGAAGACGCCGGGGCGCGTCATCGTCGCGAGCTTCTCGAGCCACGTGCACCGCGTGCAGCAGGTGCTCGACGCGGCGGCCGCGAACGGGCGGCGCGTCGCGCTGCTCGGCCGCAGCATGGTGCGCAACATGACGATCGCGGCCGACCTGGGGTACCTCAACGTGCCCGACGGCGTGCTCATCGACTACAAGAAGGCACGCGATGTGCCCGACCACCAGATCGTCTACATGTCGACGGGGTCGCAGGGCGAGCCGATGGCCGTGCTGAGCCGCATGGCGAACCTCGACCACGAGATCGAGCCGGGGGAGGGCGACACCGTCATCCTCGCCTCGAGCCTCATCCCGGGCAACGAGAACGCCGTCTACCGCGTCATCGACGGGCTCACGAAGCTCGGCGCCAACGTCGTGCACAAGGCCAACGCGAAGGTGCACGTGTCGGGCCACGCCGCGGCCGGCGAGCTCATCTACTGCTACAACATCCTCAAGCCCCGCAACGTGCTGCCCGTCCACGGCGAGTACCGGCACCTGATGGCGAACGCCCGGCTCGCGCAGGACACGGGCATCGACGCCGAGCGCACCATCATCGGCTCGAACGGCACGGTCGTCGACCTCAATGACGGCGAGGCGCGCGTCGTGGGCCAGCTCGACCTGGGCTTCGTCTACGTGGACGGCTCGAGCGTGGGCGCCATCACCGATGCCGACCTCAAGGACCGCCGGACGCTCGGCGAGGAGGGCTTCGTGTCGGTGATCGTCGTGGTCGACTCGCAGACCGGCAGGATCATCACGGGCCCCGAGATCCACGCGCGAGGCATCGCGGAGGAGGACCGGGTCTTCGACAAGGTCAAGCCGAAGATCGTCGCCGCCCTCGAGGAGGCCGCCCAGAAGGGCGTGCGCGACAACCACGCGCTCTCGCAGACGGTGCGTCGGACGATCGGCCGCTGGGTGAACCAGTCGCTGCGCCGCCGGCCGATGATCGTGCCGCTCGTCATCGAGGCCTGAGGGCGCGAGCGCCGTCGTGGACGCCGGATCGGCGCGGGATTCCGCGCCGATCCGCGTCGTTCCGGCCGGATGTCGGCCCGGCGACGTACCGTGGAGCAATGCCACGTACGTCCGCCGCGTCGAAGAACCCGGGAACCAGAAGCACCCGCGGGGCCTCGAAGGATGAGGCCGTGGCCGCTCCGCGCCCGCGCAAGAAGGCCGATCCGGCTCCCAAGCGCTATGTCGACGAGGCCGAGCGGCAGCCCCTGCTCGTCCGGGGATGGAACGGCCTCGCGCGCGCGGTGGGCGGCCTCTTCCGCGCGTTCGGGCCCGAGGTCCTCGAGAAGGACCAGCGCCGCGACGGCTTCCCGCTCCTGCTCGTGCTGCTCGCGATCGCGGGGGCCGTCAACGAGTGGTTCTTCATCGGCAACGAGATCGCCGTTCAGATCAGCGCCTACTCGTTCGGCCTGCTGATCGGCCGTGCGGCCTTCATCTTCCCGATCCTCCTGCTCCTGCTGGCCGGCTGGTTCTTCCGCCATCCGTCGTCGGTGAACGACAACGGGCGCGTGGGGATCGGCTTCGGCATGCTCACCGTGACGATCGCGGGCTTCCTGCACGTGGCAGGCGGGCGCCCCAAGCCGGTCGAGGGCGTGCTCGCCCTGAGCGAGGCGGGCGGCGTCTTCGGGTGGCTCGTCGCCGAGGCCATGGCCTTCCTCATCACGGACGTCGGCGCATACGTCGTGCTGTCCCTGCTCGCCGTGCTCAGCGTGCTCATCCTCACCAAGACGCCGCCGAACCGCATCGGCCAGCGGCTCGGCGACCTCTACCTGTGGATGTTCGACGCCGAGCGCACCGCGCCGGAGAGCCGCGAGAAGCCCGCCAAGGGCGCGACGGCCCCGACGAAGGTGCTCGAGGGCGACGAGGCCGACGAGGGCAAGGACGCGGGCGTGCCGTGGTGGCGGCGGAACAAGTCCGGCCGCGAGGAGGACCCCGAGGTCGTCTCGGAGCCGCAGGACCTCACCGAGCTGCTCACCGACCAGACCGATCGCGGCTACGACCAGGCGATCGTGACGTCTGCGCCGGCGGCCGACGACATCCGCACGGACGACCCGGACGACGCGGTGACGGAGGTGCTCACCTCCTCGGTGCTCGCCGGGCTGCGCGGCGACGGCGCCGAGCGGCGCACGGGCCTCGTCGGCGACGGGGACGACCTCGACGACGAGACCGACGACCTGCCGGGATTCACCGGCTTCGGGACCGACGGCCCCGGCGGCCGCGGGCCGCAGCCGCCCTCCCAGCCGTACGTGCTGCCGTCGCCGACGGCACTCGCGTCGGGCCCTCCGGCCGTCGCGCGCTCCGAGGCCAACGACCGCGTGGTCGCCCAGATCACGAGCGTCTTCGAGCAGTTCAAGGTCGACGCGCAGGTCACCGGGTTCTCGCGCGGCCCGACCGTGACGCAGTACGAGATCGAGCTCGGACCCGGCGTCAAGGTCGAGAAGATCACCCAGCTCTCGAACAACATCGCCTACGCCGTCGCGTCGAACGACGTGCGCATCCTCGCCCCGATCCCGGGCAAGAGCGCGATCGGCGTGGAGATCCCGAACGCCGACCGCGAGACGGTCGCGCTCGGCGACGTGCTCCGCTCTGCCGCGGCCCAGAAGTCGACGCATCCGCTCACGATCGGCGTCGGCAAGGACGTCGGCGGCGGCTTCGTCGTGGCGAACCTCGCGAAGATGCCCCACCTCCTGGTCGCGGGTTCGACGGGCTCCGGAAAGTCGAGCTTCGTGAACTCGATGATCACGAGCCTCCTCATGCGCGCCAAGCCGAGCGAGGTGCGCATGGTCCTGATCGACCCGAAGCGGGTCGAGCTCACGAACTACGCGGGCGTGCCGCACCTCATCACCCCGATCATCACGAACGCGAAGAAGGCCGCAGAGGCTCTCCAGTGGGTCGTGAAGGAGATGGACATGCGGTACGACGACCTCGCGTCGTTCGGATTCCGCCACATCGACGACTTCAACCGCGCGGTCGTCGCGGGCGAGGTCGACGTGCCGGCCGGCAGCGAGCGCGTGCTGAAGCCGTACCCCTACCTCCTCGTCGTCGTCGACGAGCTCGCCGACCTGATGATGGTGGCTCCCCGCGACGTCGAGGACTCGATCGTCCGCATCACGCAGCTCGCACGCGCGTCCGGCATCCATCTCGTCCTCGCCACGCAGCGGCCGTCGGTCGACGTCGTCACCGGCCTCATCAAGGCCAATGTGCCCTCGCGCCTCGCGTTCGCCGTGACGAGCGTCACCGACAGCCGCGTCATCCTCGACCAGCCGGGCGCCGACAAGCTCATCGGCCAGGGCGACGCCCTGTTCTCGCCCATGGGCTCGTCGAAGGCGCTCCGTGTGCAGGGCGCGTGGGTGACCGAGGAGGAGATCGAGAAGGTCGTCGCGCACGTCACGGGGCAGGCGCGGCCCGAGTACCGCGCGGATGTCGCGGAGGCGCTCGAGCCGAAGAAGAAGGAGGTCGACGAGGACATCGGAGACGACCTCGAGCTGCTCCTCGCCGCGGCCGAGCTCATCGTCACGAGCCAGTTCGGCTCGACGTCGATGCTCCAGCGCAAGCTGCGCGTGGGCTTCGCGAAGGCCGGCCGCCTCATGGACCTGCTCGAGTCGCGAGAGATCGTCGGACCCTCCGAGGGCTCGAAGGCCCGCGACGTGCTCGTCACGCCCGAGCAGCTGCCCGGCGTGCTCGCGAAGCTGCGCGGCGAGGAGCCGCCCGCTGCCGCTCCGGCGGCTCCCTCGCCCGAGGCGCCCTCGGCGCCCGACGCCGACGACCGCTATGCCGACGACCCCATCGAGGCGCAGTTCGCCGGCCGCGAGGTCGTCGACGAGAGCGAGTCCGAGGACGCCTGGGGTCTGACCGGGCGCGACGAGCCGCGCTACTGACGCCCGCGCCTGACAGACTGAGGCCATGAGCATCCCCCGCCAGCTCCCCAACGCGATCACGGTCGTGCGCATCCCGCTCGCGATCGTGTTCTTCGTGCTCCTGCTCGTCGGGGGCCATCTCGGCGAGGGAAGCCTTCCCCTGCGGTGGACGGCGGCCATCCTCTTCATCGTCGCGATCTCGACCGACTGGGTCGACGGCTACCTCGCGCGCCGCTACGACATCGTGAGCGACTTCGGCAAGCTCTGGGATCCGATCGCCGACAAGCTGCTCACGGGCGCGGCCTTCGTCGGGCTCGCGATCCTCGGCGAGATGGCGTGGTGGATGGTCGTCATCATCCTCGTCCGGGAGTGGGGGATCACGATCCACCGCTTCGTGGTCGTCCGGCAGCACGTCGTGGCCGCCGCCTGGATGGGCAAGGTCAAGACCGCGTTCCAGGGCGTGGCGCTCGGGTGGGCGCTCCTGCCGTTCTGGCTTCTCATCGGCGAGCCGGCGTTCGCGGTCATCACCCTCATCCTCATGTGGATCGTCGTCGTGCTCACCGTGGCGAGCGGCGTCGACTACGTGCTCGCCCAGATCCGCGGAGCGCGGGCGGACGCCGGTGAGTGACGTGAAGCGCGAGACGTTCGCGGTCGCGAACGAGCTCCTGCGCCGGCTGTCGGCGCGCAACTGGAGCATCGCGACCGCGGAGTCGCTCACGGGGGGCCTGCTGTCGTCGGCGATCATCGAGGTGCCCGGCTCGTCGCAGCGGATGCGCGGCGGCGTGGTGGCCTACGACGCGGCGATCAAGCACAGCGTGCTGGGCGTCGACGCGGCCCTCCTCGATGAGCACGGCGCCGTGCACCCGGACGTCGCGCGCGAGATGGCGACCGGAGCGCGGCGCACGCTCGCGCTGGCCGACGAGGACACCATGGTGGGGCTGTCGACGACAGGGATCGCCGGCCCGGCGTCGCCGGACGGGCAGCCGGTCGGGACCGTGCACGTCGCGGTCGCCACGCCCGAGCGGGTCGTCGTGTCCTCGCACCTGTTCGACGGCGACCGGGCGGAGATCCGGGCGAGCGCCGTGCTCGCGGCCCTCGATCTCGCGGTCGCAGAGATCTGAGGGCGGGCACTGGGCGGATTCTCGGCGTGAGCGGCGCCCCGCCCCGTGTCAAGCGGGATTAAATTGGTCTCATCGGTGTTGTACTCTGATGCATCCGTCGGATGGTGGAGTGAGGAGGGGATAGTCATGATCCTGGTTCGTCAAGAGATCGGCGACGTTCTGCGCGGCTTCCGCCAGCAGAAGGGCCAGACCCTCCGTCAGGTCGCGAGCAAGGCGAGCGTCGCGCTCGGATACCTGAGCGAGGTCGAGCGGGGCCAGAAGGAGGCCTCGAGCGAGATCCTCGCCTCGGTCGCCGAGGCGCTCGACGTGCCCATCTCCACGATCTACCGGACGGTGGGCGATCGCATCGCGGTGCTCGAGGGACTCGACGTGCAGGCGTTCCCCGACGTCGTGCCCGACGACCTCATCGCCGAGGTCGAGCCCGAGCTGTCCTTCCGCTGACCGCGCATGCGCCGCAGCGAGTTCCTGCGCGCCGTCGACGCCGAGTTCGGCGGTCGCGCGGCCTCGCTCGTGCACGATCTGGTGCTCACGGGCATCGGGCGCACCGCCCAGGAGGCGCTCGAGGCCGGCGTGCCTCCGCGCGACATCTGGGAGGCGCTGTGCATCGAGACGGACGTCCCTCCCGCACGCCGGCACGGAGTCGGCCGGCTCGAACCGCGACGCTGAGCCCGCGCCCGCCGTTCGATTCTCGGATCGCGTTCATCGGCGTGTCATCGAAGGTGCGTTCGAAGAGAGCGTAGTCTCGTGCACAACGTGGTTCCGGGACGATATCCCTCCACAGATGCGGCGGTCCGGCGGCGATGTCGGTGGTCCTCCGTAGCGTGGGAGTCGGCATCAGCGCCACGCGCCTTGTCGCAGTCCTCGGCCATCCGGTCGGAGCGCGACAGCCTACAGGCGGCGGTTCACGAGTGGAGAAGGAACAGGAAATGCCCGCACCAGCAGACCGCGAGAAGGCCCTCGAGTCGGCCCTCGCACAGATCGACAAGCAGTTCGGCAAGGGCTCTGTCATGCGACTGGGCAGCGACGAGCGCGCGCCCGTCGAGGTCATCCCCACGGGGTCGATCGCGCTCGATGTCGCGCTCGGCGTGGGCGGGATCCCGCGTGGCCGCATCATCGAGATCTACGGCCCCGAATCCTCGGGAAAGACGACGCTCACGCTCCACGCGATCGCCAACGTGCAGCGCGCGGGCGGCATCGCCGCGTTCATCGACGCCGAGCACGCGCTCGACCCCGAGTACGCGCAGAAGCTCGGCGTCGACATCGACCAGCTCCTCGTGTCGCAGCCCGACACCGGAGAGCAGGCGCTCGAGATCGCCGACATGCTCATCCGATCGGGCGCGATCGACCTCGTCGTCATCGACTCGGTCGCCGCGCTCGTTCCGCGCGCCGAGATCGAGGGCGAGATGGGCGACTCGCACGTCGGCCTCCAGGCCCGCCTCATGTCGCAGGCGCTCCGCAAGCTCACGGGCGGTCTGAACCAGACGAAGACCACGGCGATCTTCATCAACCAGCTGCGCGAGAAGATCGGCGTGTTCTTCGGGTCTCCCGAGACCACCGCGGGAGGAAAGGCGCTCAAGTTCTACGCGTCCGTCCGCATGGACATCCGCCGCATCGAGACCCTCAAGGACGGCGCCGAGGCGGTCGGCAACCGCACGCGCGTCAAGGTCGTCAAGAACAAGATGGCTCCGCCGTTCAAGCAGGCCGAGTTCGACATCCTCTACGGCGTCGGCATCTCGCGCGAGGGCAGCCTCATCGACTTCGGCGTCGAGCACGGGATCGTGAAGAAGTCCGGCTCCTGGTACACCTACGACGGCGACCAGCTCGGGCAGGGCAAGGAGAACGCGCGCAACTTCCTCATCCAGAACACCGACATCGCACTCGAGATCGAGAACAAGATCAAGGACAAGCTCGGAATCGGCCAGCGCGGCGTCGCGGCCTCGGCAGAGTCCGCGCCCGCGGCGGTCGAGCCGGTCCGCCGCACGGCGTGAGGCGCGCATGAGCGACGTGGCCGACGGGGGCGAGGGCGACCTCGCCCCCGTGATCCCGCTCTTCGGTGGGAGGGGGCCGGTGGCACCCTCCCACCCCACGCGCCGCACGCGCCCATCCGATGACGCCGACCGCGGGGCGGCCGGCGTCGCCGATCCCGCGAGGTCGGCGCATCCGGCTGGGAGGGCGAGCCGGCACGCGGCGGACGGCGCCATCCCCGGCGACGTCATCCCGAACGGCGTCGAGTCGACGAGCGGCGACGGCGCGGATGACGCCCGAGCGTCCGACGAGGCGTCCGGCGAACGCTGGCACACGACCTGGCGCGATCTCGGGGCCGGCGAGCGGCGCATCGCTCCCGTCCCGGCCGTCACGACGACCGTGCGCGACGGTGTGCGGTTCGTGGAGGTCGCGCCTGCCGTCGACCCCGCTGGTTCCGACGACGAGCGGGGGCCATCGGAGGTCGCCGACGCTGCGGAGGCTCGGCTGCTGAAGGCGCTGCGGTCGCGCTCGCTCTCCGTGAGCGAGGCGCGCATGCGGCTGCGGAAGGACGAGGTCGACGCGGGCCTGGTCGACGAGATCATCGACCGGCTGGAGAGGCTCGGCGCACTCGATGACGCCGCCCTCGCGGAGCAGCTCGTCCACGCCGGCACGACGCGCAAGAACCAGGGGCGCCGCGCGATCGCGCAGGCGCTGTCGTCCCGCGGCATCCCGCGCGACGTGATCGACGCCGCGCTCGACGACCTGCCCGACGACGACGAGGAGCGCGCGCTCGAGTTCGCGCGCGGGAAGGCGCGGAGCCTCGTGCGCTATGACGACGACACCGCTCTCCGGCGGCTCGTCGGCCAGCTCGCGCGGCGGGGGTTCGGCGGCTCGCTCGCGATGACCGCGGCGCGTCGCGCACTCGACGAGGCACGCGGCGGCGGTCACAGCGTGCGGTTCCGCTGAGCGATCCCTCGGCGCGCCCGCGGGGAGCGGAACGTAGAATGTCCTGGTCATGACTACGCCATCCAGCGCCCCCACGCTCATCGAGCCCTCGCCCACAGCCTTCGACGCACAGGGACGCGCTCGCTCGTACGAGGTCCGCACCTTCGGGTGCCAGATGAACGTGCACGACTCCGAGCGCCTCTCCGGCTCGCTCGAGAGCGCCGGCTACGTCAAGGCGGCGCCCGGCGAGGAGGCCGATCTCGTCGTCATCAACACGTGCGCGGTCCGCGAGAACGCGTCGGGCAAGCTCTACGGCACGCTCGGTCATCTCAAGTCCCGCAAGGACGCCCACGCGGGCATGCAGATTGCGGTCGGCGGCTGCCTCGCCCAGATGGACAAGGAAGCCGTTCTCGAGCGCGCGCCATGGGTGGACGTCGTCTTCGGAACCCACAACATGGGCTCGCTGCCTGAGCTCCTCGAGCGGTCGCGCCACAACGGCGAGGCCGAGGTCGAGATCCTCGAGTCCCTCGAGGTGTTCCCGTCGACCCTCCCGACCAAGCGCGACTCGACCTACTCGGGATGGGTCTCGATCTCCGTCGGGTGCAACAACACCTGCACGTTCTGCATCGTGCCCAGCCTGCGCGGCAAGGAGAAGGACCGTCGGCCCGGTGACATCCTCAGCGAGATCCGCCTGCTCGTCGACGACGGCGCGATCGAGGTCACCCTGCTCGGCCAGAACGTGAACACGTACGGCGTCGAGTTCGGCGATCGCGAGGCATTCGGGAAGCTGCTCCGCGCCGCCGGCGAGATCGAGGGCCTCGAGCGCATCCGCTTCACGAGCCCGCACCCTGCGGCCTTCACCGACGACGTCATCGCGGCGATGGCCGAGACTCCCGCGGTCATGCCGCAGCTGCACATGCCGCTGCAGTCGGGCAGCGACAGCATCCTCAAGGCGATGCGCCGGTCCTACCGCAGCGCCAAGTTCCTCGGGATCCTCGATCGTGTCCGCGAGCGCATCCCGCACGCCGCGATCTCGACCGACATCATCGTCGGCTTCCCGGGTGAGACGGACGCCGACTTCGAGGACACGCTGCGCGTCGTCGAGCAGGCGCGGTTCGCGAACGCGTTCACGTTCCAGTACTCGATCCGCGAGGGCACGCCGGCGGCGACCATGCCGAACCAGGTTCCGAAGGAGGTCGTGCAGGAGCGCTACGACCGCCTCATCGCCCTTCAGGAGCGCATCTCGCTCGAGGAGAACCACAAGCAGCTCGGCCGGTCGGTCGAGGTGCTCGTGTCGACCGGCGAGGGGAAGAAGGACGCCGCGACCCACCGCCTCACGGGCCGCGCGGAGGACAACCGGCTCGTGCACTTCGAGCTGCCGGAAGGTTCGGAGCGCCCGCGCCCCGGCGACGTCGTGACCGTCGAGATCACGCACGCTGCGCCCTTCCACCTCCTCGCGGACAGCCCCGATGGTGCGCCGCTGCGCATCCGGCGCACGCGCGCGGGCGACGCATGGGATCGCTCGCAGGCGGAGTCGTGCGCGGTGCCCGCGGCACCCGGCGCGAGCGCCTCGGGCGCCGTGCGGCTCGGCCTGCCCACCATCCGCGTCGGCGTGTGACGCTCGCGGATTCCCCGCGGCTCTGGGCCGTCGTCGGAGCGACGGGAACGGGCAAGAGCGACCTCTCGCTCGAGATCGCCGAGGCCGTCGCCGCGGCGGGTCGGCACGCCGAGATCGTGAACGCCGACGCCATGCAGCTCTACCGCGGCATGGACATCGGCACGGCCAAGCTCCCCGTGGCCGAGCGCCGCGGCATCCCGCATCACCTCCTCGACGTCCTGGAGGTGACCGAGGAGGCCGCCGTCGCGCGCTACCAGGTCGACGCGCGCGCGGCGATCGACGCCGCGCTCGCCCGCGGGCACGACGCGATCCTCGTCGGCGGATCGGGGCTCTACGTCTCGAGCGTGCTCTTCGACTTCCGCTTCCCGCCGCGCGACCCGGCTCTGCGCGCGCGCCTCGAGGCCGAGCTCGAGACCTCGGGGCCCGGCGCGCTCTACGCGCGTCTGCAGCACGAGGACCCGCAGACCGCCGCACGCGTCGACCCGCGCAACGGCCGCCGCATCGTGCGCGCCCTCGAGGTCCTCGCGCAGGGCGCGTCCACGCACGGCGCCGCTCTCCCGGAGGCGCCCGAGCTGTGGCGTCCTGCGACGATCCTCGGTCTCCACCTCGAGCGGGCGGCTCTCGTCGAGCGCCTCGACCGGCGCGTCGAGCGGATGTGGGACGAGGGTCTCGTGGGGGAGGTCGAGCACCTCCGCACGCAGGGGCTCGAGCAGGGGGCGACCGCGCGGCGCGCGATCGGCTACGCCCAGGCGCTCGCGCAGCTGGACGGCACCCTCTCCGAGGAGGAGGCGATCGCCGAGACGCAGGCGCTCACGCGCCGCTACGCACGACGGCAGGTCTCGTGGTTCCGGCGGTACCCCGAGGTGCGCTGGTTCGACGCGGGCGCTGTCCCGCTCGTCGACGCCCTGCGCTGAGCCCGCCCGACGTCCCCGTGCCCCGGCCGCCGCCATCCCGCGGCCATAGACTGGGGGGATGACGGAGATCCAGTTCACCAAGGGACACGGCACGGGCAACGACTTCGTCATCGTCGCCGACCCGGAAGGCGAGCTGGACCTCACCGACGACCAGATCGCGGCGCTGTGCGACCGGCGCTTCGGCATCGGCGCGGACGGCCTGCTGCGCGTGGTGCGCTCGGCGGCGCTCCCGGAAGGCGCCGCGTCGCTCGCGGAGGAACCGGCCGCCGAGTGGTTCATGGACTACCGCAACGCCGACGGCTCGAAGGCCGAGATGTGCGGCAACGGCACGCGCGTGTTCGCGCGCTATCTGCTCGACGCCGGCCTCGCCGACCTGCCGGCGGGCTCGACGCTGCCGATCGGCACTCGTGCGGGCGTCAAGGACATCACACGCAGCGAGACGGGCTTCCAGGTCGACCTCGGGCGATGGCGCGCCGAGCCGGGCGACCCGCTCGTGCGCGCGCGGGGCCTCAGCGTCGCACGGCCGGGCCTCGGCATCGACGTCGGCAACCCGCACGTCGTGGTGGCGCTCGCCTCCGAGGAGGAGCTCGCCGGCCTGGATCTCACGGTGCAGCCGATCATCGACCCGGTGCCGCCCCACGGAGCGAACATCGAGTTCGTCGTCCCGCAGGGCGTGAAGGACGGCATCGGACGCATCCGCATGCGCGTGTTCGAGCGCGGCGTGGGGGAGACCCTCTCCTGCGGAACGGGGACGGCGGCCGCGGCCCTCGCGGTCCGCGACTGGGCGGGCGCCGACGCCCCTGACTTCTGGCGGGTCGACGTGCCCGGCGGAACGCTCGGGGTGCGGATGTTCCCGACCGAGGAGGGCGAGCACGTCGCGCTCTCGGGACCGGCGACCCTCGTGTTCTCGGGCACCGTCGCGCTCGCCTGATCAGGCGAAGGCGAGCGTCGTCGCGAGCGCCGCCATGATCACCGCGATCGCTCCGTCGAGGACGCGCCACGAGCGCGGGGAGCGCAGCCAGCGCGCCGCGACGCGCGCCATCGCCGTGAGGAAGGCGAACCAGACGGCGCTTCCCAGCACCGCGCCGAGGCCGAAGAGCCAACGGGCGTCGCCGTAGCTCGCGGAGATCGAGCCCAGCAGCAGCACGGTGTCGAGATACGTGTGCGGGTTGAGCCACGTGATCGCGAGGCACGCGAGGACGGCCGGCAGGAGCGCCGTGGTCGCCGTGCGCGGACGGACGATCGTCGCCGTGCTCGTGCGCGGTCCCGCCGAGGACTCCGGTTCGCGGTCGACGCCCGGCTCCTCGGCGACCGCGAGCGTCTCGCCCGTCGGCCGGAGGGCGCGCCACCCCGCCGCGAGAGCGTATCCCGCGAGGAACACGACGCCCGCCCACTTGACGGCGTCGAAGAGCCAGGGCAGGTGCTCCACGACCACGCCGAATCCGGCGACGCCCGCCGCGACGAGCGCGACGTCGCTGAGGAAGCAGGTCACCGCGAGTGCGACCGCGTGCTGGCGGCGGATGCCCATCTTGAGGAGGAAGACGTTCTGCGCACCGGGCGCCACGATGAGCGAGAGGCAGAGGCCGAAGCCGGCGAGCAGGGCGCTGAACATGCTCTCGACGCTACGCGCCCGCCGCGAGAAGCGAAAAGCGGATCTAACGATTCTGACGCTCGTTAAGCTCTGCTTATGCAGATCTCGCCCGAACTCGCCGGCACTGTCTCCGCGATCGTCGATGAGGGGAGCCTCGAGGGCGCCGCTCGCGCGCTGCGGATCACTCCGTCGGCGGTCAGCCAGCGGCTGCGGTCGCTCGAGGCGCAGCTCGGGCGCGTGCTCATCGTCCGCTCCAAGCCCGCCCGCGCCACGGAGGCGGGCGCGGTCGTCGTGCGCCTCGCGCGGCAGTACGGGCTGCTTGCGCACGATGCGAGCGTCGCGCTCGGGCTCGAGGGGCCCGGACGGATGAGCGTGCCGATCGCGGTGAACGCCGACTCGCTCGCGACGTGGCTGCTGCCGGGGCTGGAGCCGGTGACCCGCACGCACGACGTCGCCTTCGAGCTGCGCCGCGAGGACGAGGACCGCACGGCCGCGCTGCTCGAGGCCGGAACCGTCATGGCGGCGGTCACGTCGCAGCGCGAGCCGATCGCGGGGTGCACGGTCACCGCCCTGGGCGACACGATCTACGACGCCGTCGCGACGCCGGGCTACGTCGCTCGGTGGCTCCCCGACGGCGTCACAGCGAGCGCACTCGCGGGCGCGCCGTTGATCGACTTCGACCGCGCCGACGACGTGCAGTCGGCCTGGCTGCGCGAGCGCGGCGTCGACCCGTCGCGGCCGCCCCGCCACTACGTCCCGGCATCCGAGGACTACGCCGCCGCCGTGCGGCTGGGCTTCGGATGGGGGATGCTCCCTCCGCTGCAGGCGAAGCCGGGCATCGAGACGGGACTGCTCGTGAAGCTGGGCGAGCCGCGGCTGCGCGTCCCGCTCTACTGGCAGCAGTGGAACCTGCGGTCGCCGCTGCTCACGGCCATCCGCGAGGCGGTCGTCACGGCCGCGCGCGCCGCGCTGCCGCCCGAGCGCGGCTAGGCGATCTCGACGGCTCCGGTCGCCGGGCTGCCGTGTCGGCGCACCTTGAGCACGCGGAAGCCCTTGGCCGTCGCGTGGCGGTGGACGCTGAAGCGGTCGTCGAGAGCGGCGTCGAGCCAGCGGTGCAGGGAGTCGGAGCCCAGGTTGCGCTGCACGACGAGGTAGGCATCGCTGCGCTCGGCGAGTCGGGGGAGCCACGTCTCCATGAGCTCGTGCAGCACGGCCTTGCCGACCCGGATGGGCGGGTTCGACCAGATCGTGCGGAACGAGATCCCGTCGGGAACATCCTCGGGCAGCACGGCGTTGACATTGTCGAGGCCGAGCTCATCGGCATTGCGACGGACGAGATCGAGCGCGCGCTCGTTGACGTCGACCGCCCAGATCCGAGCGCGCGGAGAGAGCATGGCCAGCGACAGGGAGATCGGGCCCCAGCCGGCGCCGAGGTCGAGGAAGTCGCCGCCGGCGGGAGGCTCAGGGGTGTTCGACAGCAGCACGCGGGTGCCGCTGTCGACGTGATCCGGGCTGAAGACCCCGCCCGCGGTCGTCACCTCGACGTCGCGGTCGGCGAGGGACACGCGGATGCGACGGAGCTGCTCGGGGGCGGAGGGATGCGCGCTGAAGTAGTGGTCCCCCATGATCCTCGAGATTACCGGAGGCATCCGGGTCGCACGCAACACCCTCGTTCCCGCAACCGCCTGTCCCGCGATCCCCGCGCGCGGTATCCTGTAGGGCTCATCGCACCCGGACGCACGCCGACCCGGGCCCGCGGAGCGCACACCACCACGAAAGGCACCCTTTGACCGACACCTTCCATCCCGACGTGCAGACCGATCCGACGACGGACCCGGTCGATCGCGTGCTCTCGCACGCGGAGGCGCGCTCGGGCGTCCGCATCTTCGGAGCAGCGCAGGCGCTGCAGGATGCGGGAACCGTGGCCGGGTCGACGACCGACGGCGACCAGTGGGACCTCGAGGCGCGCCACGCACTCCGACGCGTCGCCGGTCTGTCCACCGAGCTCGAGGACGTCACGGAGGTCGAGTACCGCCAGCTGCGTCTCGAGAACGTCGTCCTCGTGGGCGTGTACGCGCAGGGCTCGCTCGTCGACGCGGAGAACTCCCTGCGGGAGCTCGCCGCGCTCGCCGAGACGGCGGGCTCGACCGTGCTCGACGGCGTCCTGCAGCGCCGCCCGCATCCCGACCCCGCGACCTACATCGGGCGCGGCAAGGCGGAGGAGCTCAAGGACATCGTGATGTCCGCCGGCGCCGACACCGTGATCGCCGACGCCGAGCTCGCCCCGAGCCAGCGGCGTGCGCTCGAGGACGTCATCAAGGTCAAGGTGATCGACCGGACCGCCGTCATCCTCGACATCTTCGCCCAGCACGCGAAGACCCGAGAGGGCAAGGCCCAGGTCGAGCTCGCCCAGCTCGAGTACCTCCTGCCGCGTCTGCGCGGCTGGGGCGAGTCGATGAGCCGACAGGCGGGCGGACAGGTCGGCGCGGGCGGAGCGGGCATGGGCTCGCGCGGACCGGGTGAGACGAAGATCGAGCTCGATCGCCGCCGCATCCGCACCCGCATGGCGCAGCTGCGCAAGCAGATCAGGGATTTCGCGCCCGCGCGCGACGCCAAGCGCTCCGAGCGCAAGCGGCACACCGTCCCGTCGGTCGCGATCGCCGGGTACACGAACGCGGGCAAGTCGTCGCTTCTGAACCGCCTCACGAGCGCGGGGGTGCTCGTCGAGAACGCGCTCTTCGCGACGCTCGACGCGACCGTGCGGCGCACCGAGACATCCGACGGGCGCGTGTTCACGTTCGCCGACACGGTCGGGTTCGTGCGCAACCTGCCGCATCAGCTCGTCGAGGCGTTCCGCTCGACGCTCGAGGAGGTCGCCGACGCCGACGTCATCGTGCACGTCGTCGACGCGCACCACCCGGATCCGGCCGGCCAGATCGCGACCGTCCGCGATGTGATGGCGGATGTCGGCGCGCGCGACATCCGCGAGATCATCGTGTTCAACAAGGCCGATCTCATCGATGAGGACGCGCGCCTCGTGCTGCGCGGTCTCGAGCCCGACGCCGTGTTCGTCTCGTCCCGCACGGGCGAGGGCATCGAGGAGCTCCGCGCCGTCGTGGAGGCGGCGCTTCCCGTTCCCGCCGTGGAGGTGCGAGCCCTCGTTCCCTACGACCGCGGCGATCTCATCTCGGCCATCCACGAGACCGGCCTCTTCCTCGAGCAGGAGCATGAGTCCGGGGGCACGCGGGTCCATGCGCGCGTGTCGCCGCGTCTCGCCGCCGAGCTCGAGCGCTTCTCGAGCGCGGGGTGAGGGCGGGGTCCGTCTCGCTCAGCCGAGCGCGGCGGACCCCAGCCACACGAGGGCGGTGATCGCGAGCGCCTGCGCCCAGCTCACCATGCTCCCGACGAGGAAGTACTCCGCCTGCGTGCCGCGCTCGCGGTCGCGGGAGATCTCGGGGAAGCGCACGATGCCCTTGGCCGCGATGAGCGCGGCGACGACCGGGTAGGCGTGCGCGAGCAGGAGGCCGCCGACGACGATCCGCTCGAGCGGTCCGATGAGGCGTCCGCCGCGGAGCGTGTGCACGTCCTGAGGGTCGGGCGCCGCGGTGTCGCGCTCGCCCCGCTGGCCGAAGAGGCGCCGCCGCCGCGACGGGGCGACGTCGCCGTCCGCGGGGACGTCCTCCGTGCGCAGCGCCGTGCGGACGACCCGGTTCGCCGACTCGAGCAGGAACAGGGCGCCGCCGGCCCCGAGGAGGACGATCGACAGGGGAAGGCCCTCGCCCTGCCCCCACTCGACGCGGATGGCGACCGCGGGCGGCGGGACGACGATCGCCGTCAGGGCGATGCCGCCCAGGAGCACGACCGGGAGGAAGCCGAGCGGAGAGTCGTCGGCGCGCATGGTCGCGAGCCAGCCGAGCGCGGCGACGACCGGGCCCAGCGCCAGGACGAGCGACGCGAGCGGATCGGCGCCGAGCGCCGCGCCGGCGAGCGCGCAGACGACGAGCACGGCAGACACGCCCGCCGTGCGCAGTCGCGCGCCCTGCGCTGCCGCGCGGATGAGGTCGGCGCCGCCGATCGCGGCGAGCACGAGCGCTGTCAGTTCCATCGCGTCAGACCGTACCCCGCGGGTCGGACAGGCCCTCGATCTCGAGGGGCGGCACGCCGGGCGTCTCGAACCCGAGGACGGCGCCGAGGAACGCGACCTCGGCCTCGAACGAGCGGATGATCGCCTCGCGTCCGCGGAACCCGTGCGCCTCGCCCTCGAACAGGAGGTAGGCGTGCGGGACCCCGTTCGCCGCGAGCGCGTCGCGCAGCGCCTCGGCCTGCGAGGGCGGCACGACCGGGTCGTCCGCGCCCTGGAGGATGAGGAGGGGCGTGCGGAGCGCTTCGGGGCGAGACAGCGGCGATCGCCTCGCGTACAGCTCCTCCGCCTCGGGGAGCGGGCCGACGAGGCCGTCGATGTAGCGCGCCTCGAAATCGTGCGTCTCGGCGACGAGCATCCGCAGGTCGGCGACGCCGTAGCGGCTGATCCCGGCCGAGAACACGTCGGTGTCGGCGATCGCGCACAGCACGGTCCATCCGCCCGCGGATCCTCCGCGCACCGCGAGGCGCGCGGGGTCGGCGATGCCGGCTTCGGCGATGCCGCGCGCGGCGGCCGCGACGTCCTCGACGTCGACCACGCCCCATCCGCCCTTGAGGCGCTCGCGGTACGCGCGCCCGTAGCCGGTCGATCCGCCGTAGTTGACATCGAGCACGCCGATGCCCCGGCTCGTGAAGTACGCGACCGCGAGGGAGAGGTCGCCCGAGACGTGCGCGGTCGGGCCCCCGTGCACGAGCACGAGATACGGCGGCAGGTCGCCCTCGGGGCCCGTCGCGAGCGGGTTCGTCGGCGGATACGCGAAGGCGTGCACATCCCCGCGCGGCCCGGGGAACGACAGCGGCAGAGCCTCGGGCATCCACGCCGGGTCGAGGTCGGTCTCCCCGCCGCGCACCGGCGCGAAGGTCCGCGCGTCGACGTCGAGGAGCCAGATGCCGCCCGGCGTCCGCGGGCCGGCGCCCGACAGCAGCAGGCGCGCGCCGTCGACGTCCTTGACGAGCATCTGCCCGAGCGGCGTCTCGAGCTCCGTCACCGCCCGCGTTCCGGGATCGACGAGCACGAGCCGGTCGCGTCCGTTCGTCTGCACCGCGGCGATCCGACCGTCCTCGAGCCGCGCGTACCAGCAGGTCCCGAGATTCCAGAGCGGCCCGCCCGTGTCGGCGTCGGCAGGCAGGAGCGGCTCCACGACGGCGCCTCCGGCCGCGTCGAGCCGGGCGCGGCGGAGGTTCCATCGGGCAGGGCCGCCGGGCGCGGCAGGAGGGTCCGCGACGAAGAGGAGCTCATCGTCCGCCGCCCATTCGGGCTGCAGCGCCGACACATCCTGCCCGTCCGCGACGCCGCGCCCGCCGGCGAGTGTTGTCCAGCGGCGCACGCGCCCATCCGATTCGATGCGCCCGACGCGCAGCTCCGCGGCATCCCACGGCATGTCCGGATGGTCCCACGCGATCCACGCGAGCCGGCCAGCGCGCGGTGCGGGGTAGGCGACGAAGTCGCTCCCTGCGACGACGCTCACGATCGCGGACGCGTCCTCCGCCGCGCTGCCGTCGAGCGGGATGACGACGATGTCGCGACGGGGAGCCCCCGTGGCGCCCTGCGTCTCGCGGACCGCCCACAGTCGGCCCTCCGCGAGGACGAGGTCGCCGAACGCCATGCCGGTGCCAGCGGGCGTGAGCGGGATGGGCTCCGCATCGGCCGTGCGCAGGTACACGCGCTGATCCGACTGCTCGACGAAGAGGAGTGCGCCGTCGTCGGCCGCGGTCCACGCGCCGCCTCCGTACTCGTGGACGCGAGACCGCGCGCTCCAGGGCGCGGGAAGAACGCTCGCGCCGTCGCTCGCCCGCAGCACCGCTGTGCGCCCCCGCTCGGCCGCGACGCCCTCGGCCCACCACACGTCGCCCCCGACGAACCGCGCGTCGCCGAGGCGCGGGGAGTTCCCCGCGATGTCGGACGCCGCGATGGGCGACGGCCACGAGCCGAACGGGAGCGTCTGCGTCATGTCCTCCACGGTAACCGGCGACGTTCCGACACGGAGCGTCACAGATGCTCCCGCGCCCGCGCGCGGGCGACTACGGTCGGGAGAGGAGAGGCCGGATGCGGCGGCAGGGGATCGCCGCGGCGACCGGAGAGCACGGAGGAGGGACATGGCGACGTCGGCCACGCCGTTCTCGTTCGAGCTGTACCCGCCGCGCACGCCCGCGCGCACCGCGGCTCTCGAGGAGACCATCCGCCGCCTGGCCGCCGCGGGACCGGACTTCCTCTCCGTCACGTACGGCGCGGGCGGCTCCACGGGCGGTGCGTCGCTGCGCGTGCTGCGGTGGATCCGCGAGAACACGGACGTCGAGCCGCTCGCTCACCTCACGTGCGTCGGCAACGACTACGCGACGGCGAGCGCCCTCATCCGCGAGTTCCTCGACGCGGGCATCCTCAGCTTCCTCGCCATCCGCGGCGACCCGCCCGCCGGGAAGGACGAGGACGACGCGTTCCTGGGCGACCTGCGCACCTCGGCCGAGCTGGTCCAGCTCATCCACCGCGTGCAGGCCGAGCGCGCTCCCTACGGCGAGACGACGATCCCGGGCGTTCCCGAGGCGGTGCGGGTGGACCGCGCCCCGCGTGCGCGCACGCTCGTCGCGGCCTTCCCCAACGGGCATCCGCGCTCGCGCCATCCGCTCGAGCACCTCGATGCGCTCCTCGCGAAGCAGGCGGCCGGCGCAGAGGCGGCGATCACCCAGCTCTTCTTCCATGCCGACGACTACCTGCGCTTCGTCGATCGCGCCCGGGCCGCGGGCGTGACCATCCCGATCCTCCCCGGCATCATGCCCGTGACCTCTCCCGCCAAGCTCGCGCGCATGCTCGAGCTCACGGGCGAGCCCCTGCCGTCGGAGCTGTCGATCGCGCTCGAGGTCGAGCCGACCCCCGAGGGCCGCAGGGAGATCGGCATCGCCTACGCGGCGGACCTCGCGCGCGAGGTGCTCGCCGGCGGGGCCCCCGGCATCCACCTCTACGCCTTCAACGAGCACGAGACGGTGCTCGCGGTGCTGCGCGAAGCCGGGGTCGCGCTGCGCGAGACCGCGGCTTCCTGACCGCCGGTTCGCTCCCGGCACACGAGGAGGGCGGGAGCCGACCGGCTCCCGCCCTCCTCGTGTGCGCCGTCAGACCGCGCGCAGGATAGCGACGACCTTGCCGAGGACCACAGCGTCGTCGGCGAGGATCGGCTCGAACGCCGAGTTGCGCGGGAGGAGCCAGGTGTGGCCGTCGCGCTGACGGAACGTCTTGACGGTCGCCTCGCCGTCGACCATGGCCGCGACGATGTCGCCGTTCTCCGCCGTGCCCTGCGACCGGATGACGACCCAGTCGCCGTCGCAGATCGCCGCGTCGATCATCGACTCGCCGCTGACCTTGAGCATGAAGAGCTCGCCCTTGCCGACGAGCTGTCGGGGGAGGGGGAAGATCTCCTCGACCTGCTGCTCGGCCGTGATCGGGACGCCGGCGGCGATGCGGCCGACCAGCGGCACGAGAGCGGCGTCGCCGACCGCGGGGCCCGAGTCGGCCGGGTTCTCGGCCGCCGAGCCCGGGAGATCGATGAGCACCTCCATCGCGCGGGTCTTGCCGGGGTCGCGGCGCAGGTAGCCGCTCAGCTCGAGCTGCCCGAGCTGATGCGTCACGCTCGAGAGCGACTTCAGTCCGACCGCGTCGCCGATCTCGCGCATGCTCGGCGGGTAGCCGTTGTGCTGGATGGAGCGCTGGATGACCTCGAGGATGGCCAGCTGCTTGTCGCTCAGGTTCTTGCGCCGCCGCGTGCGCGGCTTCTCCTCGCGCGTGCCCGCATCCGTCATGTCGTGCTCCTTCGCTGCCCCGCTCGAATGTCGGAGGTGCGTGATGTGGTGGTCCCGTCAGGACGACGCTAGCGGATCTCGACGGGATTCCGGGAGATTTGTTCGAGCGTGTCTCGCAGAAGTCGCGAAACCTGTTCGAAGAGAGTTCTTGACACCGCGACCACATCGAAGATAGGTTCGGAACATCACTTCGGGTCCGTCTCTCCCGGCCGAGCAGGCGGACTCGAAGTGATCTACAGGAAGGAACCGCCATGCGCACGACCAGCTCCGCTCCGGCACGCTCGACCCGCCTCCGACTCACGGTGCGCGGCCGCCGGGTCCTCGCCGCGCTCGCCGCGGCTCCGCTCGTCGCGGCGATCGGATTCGGGGTGCTCAGCGGCGGCGCGGCCCTCGCCTCGCGCGAGGACAGTGCGCCTGTCGGCACCTTCGACACCGTCACGGTCATGGCGGGCGACACCCTGTGGGACATCGCGCAGGCGGTCGCCCCCGAGGCGGACCCGCGCGACGTCGTCGACGAGATCCTGCACCTCAACCAGCTCCCGGGGAGCGACATCGCCGCGGGGCAGGAGATCGCCATCCCCGCCGCCTACTCGACGGGCGAGTGAGTCCGTCGCGCGCTCTAGCATGGACGGGTGACCGTCTCTCTCGATGACCTCCCCCTGCGCGACGACCTCCGCGGACAGCAGCCCTACGGCGCTCCGCAGGCGCCGCTGCCTGTCGCGCTGAACGTCAACGAGAACACGCACCCGATCCCCGACGAGGTCGCCGACGACATCGCGGACTCGGTGGCCCTCGCGCTGCGGGATGTGAACCGCTACCCGGATCGCGAGTTCACGGCGCTCCGCGAGGGGTTCGCGGAGTACCTCGGGCACGGGCTCGAGCCCGAGCAGATCTGGGCCGCGAACGGCTCGAACGAAGTGCTGCAGCACCTCCTCCAGGCGTTCGCCGGACCGGGGCGGACGGCGTTCGGCTTCGCCCCCACCTACTCGATGTACACGCTGCTGACGCGCGGCGTCGGCGCGACGTTCGTGTCGGGGGAGCGGGGGGCGAACTTCTCCCTCACGCCCGCGAGCGCGGCCGCGCAGGTCGCGGAGGCCCGGCCCGACGTCGTGTTCCTGTGCGCACCGAACAACCCGACAGGGACGCCGCTCGAGAACGACGTCGTGGAGGCCGTCTACGACGCGACCGACGGCATCGTCATCGTCGACGAGGCGTACCGCGAGTTCGCACCCCGCGACGTGCCGTCGGCGCTCCAGCTGCTGCCCGGGCGGCCCCGGCTCGTCGTCTCGCGCACCATGAGCAAGGCGTTCGCCTTCGCGGGCGCGCGCGTCGGCTACCTCGCCGCGGACCCCGCGGTCGTCGACGCCCTCCGCCTCGTCCGCCTCCCGTACCACCTCAGCGCGCTCACCCAGGCGGCGGCCTCCGCGGCCCTGCGTCACGCCGACACGATGCTCGCGATGGTCGACGAGATCGTCGAGCAGCGCGACCGGATCTCGGCCACGCTCGAGGCGCTCGGCTACACCGTGTACCCGACGTGGTCGAACTTCGTCCTGTTCGGCGGCGTGGAGGATCCGCACGCGACCTGGCAGGCGCTCTACGACCGCGGCGTGCTCATCCGCGACATCGGGATCCCCGGACACCTCCGGGTGACAGCGGGGACCGAGGACGAGACGAGCGCCTTCCTCGACGCGCTCGCCGAGATCGGCCGCTGAGCGCGCGAGGAGCCCGGTCGGGTCGCGCCGGTAGAATCGGAGCATGACCCGTACCGCGCGCCGCACCCGTTCCACGAGCGAGTCGAGCATCGAGCTCGAGCTCGACCTCGACGGAACGGGCAGGAGCAGCATCGACACGAGCGTGCCGTTCTTCGACCACATGCTCACGGCGTTCGCGAAGCACTCGCTCACCGATCTGACCGTGAAGGCGACCGGCGACACCCACATCGACGCGCACCACACGGTCGAGGACACGGCGATCGTGCTCGGGCAGGCCATCCGCGAGGCGCTGGGCGACAAGGCGGGGATCTCGCGCTACGGCGACGCCCTCGTCCCGCTCGACGAGGCGCTGGCACAGGCCGTCGTCGACATCTCGGGGCGTCCCTACCTCGTGCACACGGGGGAGCCGGCGGGCTTCGAGCAGCACCTCATCGGCGGCCACTTCACGGGCTCGCTCGTGCGCCACACGTTCGAGGCCCTCGCGTTCAACGCGGGCCTGACCGTGCACGTCCGCGTGCTGAACGGCCGCGACCCGCACCACATCGCCGAAGCCGAGTACAAGGCCTTCGCGCGCGCGTTCCGTCAGGCCAAGGCCCTCGATCCGCTCGTCGAGGGCATCCCCTCGACCAAGGGCGCGCTGTGAGCGGCGAGCGACCGACCGTCGCGGTGCTCGACTACGGCTCGGGCAACGTCCACTCCGCCGTCAAGGCGCTCGAGGCCGCGGGCGCCGACGTCGAGCTGACGCGCGACCGCGAGGCGGTGCTCGCGGCCGACGGGCTGCTCGTGCCCGGCGTCGGCGCGTTCCAGGCGGTCATGGAGCAGCTGAACGCGATCCGCGGCGGCGAGCTCATCGAGCGCCGCCTCGCGGGAGGGCGCCCCGTCCTCGGGATCTGCGTCGGCATGCAGGTGCTCTTCGCCCGCGGCATCGAGCGCGGGGTCGAGACCGAGGGCCTCGCGGAGTGGCCGGGGACCGTGACCGAGCTCGACGCTCCGGTCGTGCCGCACATGGGGTGGAACACCGTCGAGGCGGGGGAGCGCTCGCGCCTCTTCCAGGGGCTCGAGTCCGAGCGGTTCTACTTCGTGCACTCCTACGCCGCGCAGCAGTGGGAGCTCGAGGTGGACCCGCCGTTCCCGCAGCCCGTCCTGACGTGGGCGACGCATGGCGGCCGGTTCCTCGCCGCGGTCGAGAACGGACCGCTCAGCGCGACGCAGTTCCACCCCGAGAAGTCGGGCGAGGCGGGCATCCGACTGCTCCGCAACTGGGTCGACGGGCTGCGCCGCGCAGGCTGAGCCGCGTCGACTTGGAGTCGGGGGCGGCACGGGTCTAGTCTCTTGACTCGTGCGTCGGCAGGAGATGCCTGCGAGCACGAGGTGACATGAACGATTTCGCATCCACTCCCGCTCTCACCCTCCTCCCTGCTGTCGACGTCGCGGACGGCAAGGCCGTCCGCCTGACGCAGGGCGAGGCCGGTTCGGAGACGAGCTACGGCGACCCCATCGAGGCCGCGGAGAACTGGAAGAGCCAGGGGGCGGACTGGATCCACCTCGTCGACCTCGACGCCGCGTTCGGCCGCGGCAGCAACGCCGGCATCCTGCGCAAGGTGATCAAGCACATGCGCGGCGTCAACGTCGAGCTGTCCGGCGGCATCCGGGACGACGCCTCGCTCGAGGCTGCGCTCGAGAGCGGCGCCCAGCGCATCAACCTCGGCACGGCGGCCCTCGAGAACCCCGAGTGGACGGCCTCCGTGATCAGCCGCTACGGCGAGGCGATCGCGGTCGGCCTCGACGTCCGCGGGACGACGCTGGCCGCGCGCGGCTGGACCCAGGACGGCGGCGACCTCTGGGAGGTGCTCGACCGCCTCGAGGAGGCCGGCTGCAGCCGCTACGTCGTCACGGACGTCACCAAGGACGGCACGCTGCGCGGCCCCAACATCGAGCTGCTCCGCGAGATGGCGCAGCGCACGCCCAAGCCGATCGTCGCCTCGGGTGGCGTGTCGAGCCTCGACGACATCGTCGCGCTGCGTGAGCTCGTGCCGCTCGGCGTCGAAGGGGCGATCGTGGGCAAGGCGCTCTACGCCGGTGCGTTCACGCTCGCCGAGGCACTGGATGTCGCGGGGTACTGACAACTCCGCCGACTCCGCCGGCGTCCCCTGGGAGGGCCGCCGGTTCCAGCCGAACCCGGCGGCAGGCGACGACGGCTCAGCCGATCCCGCCCTGTGGGAGGCGCTGACGTCGTTCCGTGCCGGGTCCGGCTCTCAGCGCGCGGTCGTCGACGCCCTGCGGACGGCGCGCGTGCTCGTGCCGCTCGTCGCGGAGAAGGGCGACGAGGGCGTCGGGCCGAACGGCCTCACGGTCGACAAGACCCAGGAGCTCTCGATCGTGACGGTGGCCGCGCCAGACGGGCGCAAGGTGCTTCCGCTCTTCTCCTGCGTCGACACCATGTCCGCGTGGGACCCGAAGGCGCGGCCGATCCCGGTTGCGGGCACGCGCGCTGCGCTCTCGGCGGCGGGCGAGGACACCGACCTCATCGTGCTCGACCCGACGAGCCCGACCGAGTTCGTCGTGCGCCGCCCTGCCGTGTGGGCGATCGCGCAGGATCAGGGGTGGGAGCCCGCCCCGGCCAATCCCGACGTCTTCCTCGGGCTGCAGGACAGCGTGGCGGGGGAGCTCGCCGTCGTCGATGTCGGCGTGGAGGCGGGGGATCCGGGCGCGCGGCTCGCCGGCCCGGAGCTCATCGTGCGCCTGAAGCTCATCGCGGGCCTCGACCGGTCCGAGCTCGACGCCGTCCTCCAGCGTCTCGCGCGCCGCTGGGCCGCCGACGACCGGATCGCCGTGCTCGTCGACTCGCTCCAGGTCAAACTCGACGCCGCCTGAGACGTGGGGCCGCCGCGTCGGGCGTCAGACGACCGGCCCCGTCCACTTCTCGCCCGGCCCCTTGCCGGGGGCGTCGGGGATCGTCGACAGCTCGCGGAAGCGCAGCTGAAGCGAGCGCAGGCCATCCCGGATCGGCCGCGCGTGCATGTCGCTGATCTCGGGCGCCGCGGCCGTGACGAGTCCCGCGAGGGCGTTGATGAGCTTGCGCGCCTCGTCGAGATCGACGAGGTCGTCGGCGTCCGGCGAGTCGGCGAGACCGAGCTTGACGGCGGCGGCGCTCATGAGGTGCACGCAGCCGGAGGCGATGACCTCGACGGCCGCGACGTCGGCGATGTCGCGGACGGCGTCTGTCGCCGCCGACGCCTGCTCCTGCTCCTCCCATCGCGCATGGCGCTCGGGGTCGAAGGGGGAGTTGTCCGCGGGAATGGCGCTCATGGTCCGCTCTCTGTTAGACTTTTGCGGGCTCCGGAGTGCTCTCCGGACGAAAGAGGATTCAGTTCCCACCCGCGCTTGCCGTTCCAGGCTACCGGGTCATGCACACTCCGCTCGCGTCTGCGCGAGTCGATCAGGGTGTCGAGCCGATGCGTGTCGTCGTGCTCGGGTGGATGCTGAAGACTCTCCCGCCCGCAGCCGCGACCCTCGCAGCTGCGGAGGCTCGAATCTCGCACCCAAGGAGTTCCGCATCAGCGATCCCCGCACCAACGAGCGCATCCGCGTGCCAGAGGTCCGACTCGTCGGCCCGGCAGGCGAGCAGATCGGCGTCGTCCGTATCGAGGTGGCTCTGCGCCTGGCGCAGGAGGCAGACCTCGACCTCGTCGAGGTGGCCCCCAACTCTCGTCCTCCCGTGGTCAAGATCATGGACTACGGGAAGTTCAAGTACGAGGCCGCCCAGAAGGCCAAGGAAGCACGCCGCAACCAGGCGAACACGGTCCTCAAGGAGGTCCGCTTCCGCCTGAAGATCGACCAGCACGACTACGACACCAAGCGCAAGCGTGCCGAGGGCTTCCTGCAGGCCGGCGACAAGGTCAAGGCGATGATCCTCTTCCGCGGACGCGAGCAGTCGCGTCCCGATCAGGGCGTGCGCCTGCTGCAGAAGTTCGCCGAGGACGTCTCGGAGTTCGGCTCCGTGGAGTCGCGCCCGACGATCGACGGCCGCAACATGGTGATGGTGATCGCTCCGCACAAGAACAAGTCGGAGGCGAAGGCCGAGCAGAACGCCGCCCGCGCAGCCAACAAGCAGGCGCAGCGCGAGGCCAAGGCCGCTCCCGCCGGGGAGTAGTCCCGAGAACTTCCCGCCGCGGCGGGTTGCACACAACGTCGCCCCGTGGGGCGCAGACGTAAGGAAAAGAAGAAGATGCCGAAGCAGAAGACCCACTCGGGCAGCAAGAAGCGCTTCAAGATCACCGGCAGCGGCAAGATCAAGAAGCAGCAGGCGAACATGCGTCACAACCTCGAGCACAAGTCGAGCCGCCGCACCCGCCGCCTGAACCAGGACCAGGTCATCTCTGGCAACGACCTCAAGGTCGTCAAGAAGCTCCTCGGTCGCTGACCGCGACGCACGTTCGTTAGGAAGTATGAAGAATGGCTAGAGTCAAGCGCGCAGTCAATGCGCAGAAGAAGCGTCGCGTCATCCTCGAGCGCGCCTCGGGCTACCGCGGACAGCGTTCGCGTCTGTACCGGAAGGCGAAGGAGCAGGTCACCCACTCGCTCGTCTACGCGTACCGTGACCGCCGCCAGCGCAAGGGCGACTTCCGTCGCCTGTGGATCCAGCGCATCAACGCTGCGAGCCGCGCCAACGGCCTCACCTACAACCGCCTCATCCAGGGCCTCGGCCTCGCGGGTGTCGAGGTGGACCGCCGCATGCTGGCCGAGCTCGCCGTGAACGAGCCCGCCACGTTCGCCGCGCTCGTCGACGTCGCCAAGAAGGCGCTGCCGGGCGACGTGAACGCGCCGAAGTCGGCTGCGTGATCTGACACGATCTCCGCAAGAGGGCGCCCCGTGAGGGGCGCCCTCTTGTCATGTCCCTAGACTTGACATGTGCTGGAGAATCCCCGGTCGCCGCGTGTGCGGGCCGTAGCGAAGCTGGCGAGGCGCGTCGCGCGCAAGGAGACGGGGCTGTTCCTCCTGGAGGGGCCGCAGGCCGTGCGCGAGGCGGTGACCTACCGCCCCGACGTGATCGTCGAGCTCTTCGCGACGCCGACGGCGCTCGAGAAGCACGCCGACCTCCGTGCTCAGCTGATCGACGAGGGCGTCGACATCGAGTTCGTCACCGAGCCCGTCCTCGAGTCGATGGCCGACACGGTCACGCCGCAGGGGTTCGTCGCGGTGGCGAAGCAGAACCCCACGGCGCTGAAGGACGTGTTCGCGGCAGAGCCGCGCCTCATCGCGATCTGCGAGGAGGTGCGCGATCCGGGCAACCTGGGCACGATCATCCGGGCGGCCGATGCCGCGGGCGCGGACGCCGTGATCCTCACGGGCCGCACGGTCGACCCGTACAACCCCAAGGTCGTCCGCTCGACCACCGGGTCGCTCTTCCACGTGCCGGTCGCGGTCGGCGCGGAGCTCGAGGACGTCATCACGCGCGCGAAGGGCGCGGGACTCGCTGTCCTCGCGGCCGACGTGAAGGGCGACGACCTCCTCGCGGCGCGGGAGAGCGGCGCGCTCGCTCGCCCGATGGGATGGCTGTTCGGGAACGAGGCGCGCGGGCTCGCCGACGAGGCGCTCGCCCTCGCCGACGGCGCGCTGCGCCTCCCCATCTACGGGAACGCCGAGTCGCTCAACCTCGCGACCGCCGCGAGCGTGTGCCTCTACGAGACCGCGTTCGCGCAGCGCGCGGCCGGCTGAGCCGCCGTCGACCCGTTACAACTCGGTAAAGGCTCCCGCGTCGGTGTTCAGCCGATGCTCAGAGTGCGCCTAGGGTGGGCCCATGGCTGAGCCCCTCGTCGTCATCAAGGACGTGCAGAAGCACTACGGAGATTTCCACGCCCTGAAGGACATCGACCTCACCGTCGACAAGGGCGAGGTCGTCGTCGTCATCGGGCCTTCCGGCTCGGGCAAGTCGACGCTGTGCCGCACGATCAACCGCCTCGAGACCATCACGAGCGGCACGATCACGATCGACGGCAAGGAGCTGCCCAAGGAGGGCAAGGCGCTCGCGAATCTCCGCGCCGAGGTCGGCATGGTGTTCCAGTCGTTCAACCTCTTCTCGCACCTCACGATCCTCGAGAACGTGACGCTCGGCCCGATCCGGGTCCGCGGCATGAAGAAGGCCGACGCCGAGAAGGAGGCCAGGGCGCTGCTCGACCGCGTCGGCGTGGGCCAGCAGGCGTCGAAGCTCCCCGCCCAGCTCTCGGGCGGCCAGCAGCAGCGCGTCGCGATCGCACGCGCTCTCGCGATGCATCCGAAGGTCATGCTCTTCGACGAGCCGACGAGCGCGCTCGACCCCGAGATGATCAACGAGGTGCTCGACGTCATGGTCGGTCTCGCACGCGAGGGCATGACGATGATCGTCGTCACGCACGAGATGGGATTCGCGCGCAAGGCCGCGAATCGCGTCGTGTTCATGGCGGATGGGCAGATCGTCGAGCAGGCGACGCCCGAGGAGTTCTTCACGAATCCCCGGTCGGACCGTGCCAAGGACTTCCTGTCGAAGCTCATCACCCAGTGACGTACCGGGGTCGCGCGGCCACGCGCACGCGACTCGATCTGATCCACGAGAGAGGAAATCACATGCGAAAGTTCCGGAACATCGCGGGCGTCGGCATCGCGGCCGTCGCGCTGCTGGCCCTCGCCGGCTGCAACAGCGGGTCGCCCACGGGTGATGGCGGCACCGGCGGAGACGCGGGTGGCGACGGCGGCGACGAGGCGCTCTGGGAGGTCGCGAGCGACGTCCAGCTCGAGGGCAGCCCGACCTTCGACCGCATGACGGAGGCCGGCGAGGTCGTCATCGGCGTCAAGAACGACCAGCCGGGGCTCGGCTACGAGGACCCGGTGAGCGGCGAGCGCACGGGCTTCGACGTCGACATCGCACGCTGGATCGCCGCGTCGCTCGGGTTCAGCGAGGACCAGATCGACTTCCAGACGATCCCCTCGGCGAACCGCGAGCAGGAGATCATCAACGGCAACATCGACTACTACGTCGGCACCTACTCGATGACCGACGCGCGCGACGAGCTCATCGACTTCGCGGGGCCGTACTTCATCACCGGCCAGGGCCTGCTCGTGGCAGCCGACGACGACTCGATCAACGGACCCGACGACCTCGTCGACAAGGTCACCTGCTCGGTCACGGGCTCGACGCCGCTGCAGCGCATCCGCGAGGAGTACGGCGGCGAGGTCGTCGAGCGCGGCACCTACTCGGAGTGCGTCGAGAACCTGCTCCAGGGCCAGGTCGACGCGATCACGACCGACGAGGCGATCCTCGCGGGCTACGTCCAGGAGCGCCCCGACGAGCTGAAGCTCGCCGGCGAGCCCTTCAGCGAGGAGCGCTACGGCGTCGGCATCGCCGACGGCGACACGGCGCTCCAGGAGCACATCAACACCCTCTTCACCGAGGGCAACGACGTGTGGACCGCCCTGTACGAGCAGTACCTCGAGCCGGCCGGCGTCGTCGCCGAGCAGCCCGAGGTCGACTGATCCCGCGCGGGCCGGGGGCGGCGTCCCCGGCCCGCACCCTCGACGCTGATCGTCTGGAAGGAGAACCGTGGGCGTCATCACCGACAACCTCGACCTGTGGGGCGAGGCGCTGCTCGGCACCCTCAAGCTCTTCTTCGGCGGCGGGCTGCTCGCGCTCGTCCTCGGCATCATCGTCGGGGCCATGCGCGTATCGCCCGTGCCCATCGCCCGGGCGGTCGGCACGCTGTACGTGAACACGATCCGCAACACGCCGCTCACCCTCGTGTTCTTCGGGTTCTCGTTCGCGCTGCCGCCCCTGCTCGGGGTGCGGATGGACTACACGCTGCTCGGCATCTGCGCCCTCGGGATCTACACGGCGACCTACGTGGCCGAGACCATCCGCTCGGGCATCAACACGGTGCCCGTGGGGCAGGCCGAGGCGGCCCGTGCGATCGGCCTGAGCTTCGGGCAGGTCATGACGCTGGTCGTGATGCCGCAGGCGTTCCGCTCGGTGATCCCGCCCATGATGAGCGTGTTCATCGCGCTCCTCAAGAACACGACGGTGGCCGCCGGCTTCTCCGTGCTCAACCTCGGGTCGCTGCGCGACTGGATGAGCGAGCGCGGCGAGAACCAGCTCGTCGTGATCATCTGGGTGATGGTGGTGTTCGTCGCGCTCGTCATGCTGCTGTCGTGGCTGCAGCGGGCGCTCGAGAAGCGTTGGACGGTGTCGCGATGAGCGGAAGCGTTCTCTACGACGTCCCCGGGCCGCGCGCGATCGTCCGGAACCGGATCATCGGCGCCCTCACGATCGTGCTCGTCGCGGCCGTGATCGGATGGCTCGTGTGGCGGCTCGCGGCGACGGGCCAGTTCACGGCGTCCAAGTGGGAGGCATTCACCTACACCGCGGTGTGGGCGCAGATCGCAGCGGCCACGGGACGGACGCTCGCCGCGTTCGGCCTCGCGGCGGTCGGCGCGCTCATCCTCGGCTTCCTCCTCGCGATCGGCCGCCTGTCGGACCACGCCTGGATCCGCTGGCCCATCGCCACCGTGACTGAGTTCCTGCGCGCGGTCCCCGTGCTCGTCATGATGTTCCTCCTCTACTACGGGCTGCCGGTCGTGGGCATCCGGATGGAGAACTACTGGGTCGTCGTCATCTCGCTCATCGCGTACAACGGCTCCGTGCTCGCGGAGGTCATCCGGGCCGGCGTCCTCGCCCTGCCGAAGGGGCAGAGCGAGGCGGGGTACGCGATCGGACTCGGCAAGTCGGGCGTGATGCGCCTCATTCTGCTGCCGCAGGCGATCCGCGCGATGATGCCGGTGATCATCGCCCAGCTCGTCGTCACCCTCAAGGACACGGCCCTCGGCTTCATCATCACGTACGAGGAGCTGCTGTTCTTCGCGCGGTTCATCGGCTCGCGAGCACCGCTCGACTCGCCGATCGTCCCGGCGACGATCATCGTCGCGGCCATCTACATCGGCCTCTGCCTCATCCTCTCGGGCATCGCGAGGTACACCGAGAAGCGGATGAGCAGCTCGCCCAAGGTCCGCGGCGGCGCGCCCGATCCGCGTCAGCACGAGGACGCGACGGTCACGTCGGTCATCGCGCAGCAGGGCGCTGACCCCTTCGGCGAGGGCACGAGCGGCCGCTCGGCCTGAGCACGGCGCCTGTCGGCCGGCGTCGCGTCGGGCACGCGGCCCGCTTCTGGAATACTGGCCGCGTGCCTCTCCCCACATCGCGCTCCGACCGGAGCCCTCTGCGTCGCGTCGCGCTCGGAATCGCGGCCGCCCTCGCGATCGCCCTGCTTCCCGCCGCCGGCTCTGTCGCCGCTCCCGTCGCCGATCCGCGTTCCGCGGCGCTCTCGGCGGCCGCCGAGACGGATGTCGCCGACATCCCGACGCCCGAGGACGGCGACTACCTCGGATCGCCCACGGAGGACGAGGCGGACCCGGGAGAGTACTCCGCGCAGGACGACGCGGTCGACGCGGCGACGCTCGCCGGCTTCAACGCGGGCAACCTCATCAGCGACGCGAAGATGTACACGTCGGGCACGATGTCGGCCGCGCAGATCCAGTCTTTCCTCAACGGCAAGGTGCCGAACTGCCATCAGGACTACACGTGCCTCAAGGAGTTCGCGCAGCGGACGACGACGAAGCAGGCGAACGCGTACTGCGCCGGGACATATCAGGGAGCATCGCGCGAGTCGGCGGCGACCATCATCTCCAAGGTCTCCCGCGCGTGCGGCGTGAGCGAGAAGGTGCTCCTCGTCATGCTCCAGAAGGAGCAGGGCCTCGTCACGCACACCTGGCCGAGCGACTGGCGCTACGACATCGCGATGGGCTACGCCTGCCCTGACGGCGCGGCGTGCGACGAGCGGCACTTCGGCTTCCAGAACCAGGTGTACATGGCGGCGTACCAGCTGCAGCGGTACGCCAAGGACCCGTACTTCAACTGGTACCCCGTCGGGAAGACCTCGCAGGTGCGCTGGCACCCGAATGCGAGCTGCGGATCCGGCCCGGTCCAGATCGCCAACAAGGCGACCGCCGCGCTGTACTACTACACGCCGTATCAGCCGAACGCGGCGTCGCTCGCGGCAGGCTACGGAGCCTCGTCCGACCCCTGTGCGTCGTACGGCAACCGGAACTTCTACAACTACTACACCGACTGGTTCGGGCCCACGGGCGGCGGGTCGGGCGGCAAGGCCGACCCCCGCGACAGCGTCGCGGTGTACCGCTTCTGGAGCCAGAAGTTCGACAACGCGCACTTCTACACCGTGAACCGGTCCGAGGCGCAGACGCTCCACCGGACCGATCGGAACTGGACGTACGAGGGCACCGACTTCCGCGTGTGGCCGGTGTCCAACGGAAGCTGCCGCGCCGGAACGGTCGCCGTCCACCGCTTCTGGTCGTCGTCGTTCGCATCGCACTTCTACACGACCAACGCTCAGGAGGCGCAGAAGGTCCGCACCACCGACCGGAACTGGACGTACGAGGGCATCGGGTTCTGCACCGCCGCCTCCGCCAACCGCGACACGGTGCCGGTGCACCGCTTCTGGAGCGCGAAGTTCCGCAAGCACTTCTACACCGCGAACGCCGCGGAGGCGCGGCAGCTGCGCGAGGGCGACCGGAACTGGACCTACGAGGGCGTGGCGATGTACGCGCCGTCGTGGGGCCCGCAGCCGCCCGCGCTCTGAGCGCGACGGAGCACGGCGACCGGATGCGCCGTGCTCCGCGGGGCTCAGTCCAGGATCGCCTCGGCCTCGACCTCGACGAGGACGTCCGGCTCGAACAGGCAGTCCACCCCGATGGCCGACAGCGGCGGCAGCGGCTGCGGGATCCCGAGCTCATCGGCGACCCGCTCGATGCCCTCCATGAATGCCGGATAGGACTCCGGGGTCCACCGCGTCACGAAGAAGCGCAGGCGCACGACGTCACCGAAGGCGGCACCGGCGCCGGCGAGACCTCGCGCGGTGTTGCGGAGGGCATGGGCGAGCTGCCCGGCCAGGTCGCCCGGCGCCACGGCGCGGCCGGCCTCGTCACGCGCGATCTGGCCGGCGACATGGACGAGACGCGACCCGGTGCTCACCGAGACGTGGTGGTAGGGCACCGGCTGGAACATCCCCTCCGGAGTCAGCAGTTCTACAGTCACGACACGATTCCTTTCCGTTCAGGGATCTCCTGTGTACTCACCGCCGAGAAGGCACTTCAACGAGACGAGGTTTCATGCCGGATACCGACCCGCTCCGACTCGCCGAAGAGCACCGCGATCTCCTCGACCAGCTCCTCGACAAGTGGTCGCTGCGGATTCTCGACACGCTCTGCGAGCGACCGCGGCGCTTCAGCGAGCTGCGCCAGGCGATCCCCGCGATCACCCAGAAGTCGCTCACGACTGCTCTGCGCCGCATGGAGCGCAACGGCATGGTCGACCGTGTCGTGCTGAGCACGCGGCCGGTCGCGGTGGAGTACCGCATCAGCGCCCTGGGCAGAACGCTGCAGGACCTCATCGACGCGCTCTACCGCTGGACCACCGCGGCGCTGCCTGCGGTCGAGGCCGCTCGAGCGGCCTTCGACAGCGTGGAGGACGAGGAGCTCGCGGCGCGGATGCGCCGATCGCCGGGCACACCCCGCGCCCTCGCCCGCGCGCTGAGCGCGGCGGAGCACGGCGACCGGCCGACTAGACTCGACTCTCGTGTCTGATGCTCCCGAGATCACGCCCGAAGGGGTCGAAGCAGCCGTCGCGGCCGCGCTCGCCGCGATCGCCGCGGCCCCCGACACCGCGGCCCTGAAAGCCGCCCGCGCAGCGCATGCGGGGGAGGGGTCGCCCCTGGCCGCCTTCAACGCGCAGATGCGCAGCGTGCCGAAGGAGCAGAAGGCCGAGTTCGGCAAGCTCGTCGGGCAGGCACGCGGACGAGTGACGCAGGCCCTGGCCGCGCGCGAGGAGGAGCTCGCGCAGGCCGAGCTGGCCGCCCGGCTCGAGGCGGAGCGGGTCGACATCACGGCCGTCGCGAGCCGCACGCGCACCGGCGCGCGCCATCCGCTCTCGCTCCTGCAGGAGCAGATCGGCGACATCTTCGTCGGCATGGGATGGGAGATCGCGGAGGGACCCGAGCTCGAGCACGAGTGGTTCAACTTCGACGCCCTGAACTTCGACGAGGACCACCCCGCGCGCCAGATGCAGGACACGTTCTTCGTGGACCCGGTCGAGCGCCATCTCGTCATGCGCACGCACACGAGCCCCGTCCAGGTGCGCTCGATGCTCGAGCGGGACCTGCCGGTCTACGTCATCTGCCCCGGCCGCGTGTACCGCACCGACGAGTTCGACGCGACGCATCTGCCTGTCTTCACGCAGTTCGAGGGCCTGGTCGTCGACAAGGGCATCACGATGGCCCACCTCAAGGGCACCCTCGACCACGTCGCACGGCAGCTGTTCGGCGCGGAGGCGAAGACCCGCCTGCGCACCAACTACTTCCCGTTCACCGAGCCGTCGGCCGAGCTCGACCTCTGGCACCCGACCTTCAAGGGCGGCGCGCGCTGGATCGAGTGGGGCGGCTGCGGCATGATCAACCCCAACGTGCTCCGCGCGGCGGGGATCGATCCGGAGGTCTACAGCGGGTTCGCGTTCGGCATGGGCATCGAGCGCACGCTCATGTTCCGCAGCGACGTGAAGGACATGCGCGACATGGCAGAGGGCGATGTGCGCTTCAGCGAGCAGTTCGGGATGGTGGTGTGATGCGCGTCCCGCTTTCGTGGCTGCGTGAGTACGTCGATCTTCCGCAGGAGGCGACCCCCGAGGACGTCCTCGCTGCGCTCGTGCGCGTCGGGTTCGAGGAGGAGGATGTCGTCCGCTTCGACCTGACCGGCCCGATCGTCGTGGGCCGGGTGCTCTCCTTCGAGGAGGAGCCGCAGAAGAACGGCAAGACGATCCGCTGGTGCCAGGTCGACGTCGGAGAGGAGGAGCCGCGCGGCATCGTCTGCGGCGCGAGCAACTTCTTCCCCGGCGACAAGATCGTCGCGACGCTGCCCGGCGCCGTCCTGCCCGGACCCTTCCCGATCGCGGCCCGCAAGACCTACGGTCACCTGTCGGATGGCATGATCGCCTCCGCGCGCGAGCTCGGCCTGGGCGACGAGCACAACGGCATCCTCCGTCTCGTCGAGCTCGGCCTCGACCCGGAGGTCGGCGCCGACGCGATCGCCCTCCTCGGCCTCGATGACGCGGCGGTCGACGTCAACGTCACGCCCGACCGCGGCTACGCGCTGTCGATCCGAGGCATCGCACGCGAGTACGCGCACGCCACCGGCGCGGCGTTCCGCGACCCCGCCGAGCTCGCCGACGTCGCGTCGGGCGAGGGCTTCCCGGTGTCGGTCGTCGACACGCGGCCCATCCGGGGGCGCGTGGGCGCGACGGAGTTCGTCACGCGGGTCGTCCGCGACGTCGACACATCGAAGCCGACGCCGCCGTGGATGATCGCGCGGCTGTCGCTCGCAGGTGTGCGCTCGCTCGGCATCCTCGTGGACATCACCAACTACGTCATGCTCGAGCTCGGCAACCCGATCCACGGCTACGACCTCGACAAGCTCACGGGCGGCATCACGGTCCGCCGAGCGGAGCCGGGCGAGAAGCTCGAGACGCTCGACGGCCAGGTGCGCACGCTCGACCCGGAGGACCTCCTCATCGCCGATGAGTCGGGCCCGATCGGCCTCGCCGGCGTGATGGGCGGCGCGACGACCGAGATGGGCGACGACACCAGGAACGTCCTCATCGAGGCCGCGACGTTCGACGCGGTCTCGATCGCGCGCACGGCGCGCCGGCACAAGCTGTCGAGCGATGCGTCGCGTCGGTTCGAGCGCGGGGTCGACCCGGCCATCCCGTACGCGGCGGCGCAGCGCGCGGTCGACCTCATGGTCGAGCTCGCAGGCGGAACGGCGGACGAGCTGGGCAGCGCGCTGTACGCCGAGCAGGTGTCCGAGGGGATCGAGCTCCCCGCGGCCTTCGTGCCCGGCATCGTGGGCGTCGACTACACGGACGACGAGATCGTGGGCGCCCTCGAGATGATCGGCGCCCAGGTGGCCGCCGTCGATGGCGGATGGCAGGTCATCCCGCCGTCCTGGCGTCCGGATCTCACCGACAAGTGGACGCTCGCGGAGGAGGTCGCGCGCATCCACGGGCTCGACCGCATCCCGTCGATCCTCCCGACTCCGCCGTCGGGACGCGGCTACACGCCCCTGCAGCAGGGGCGCCGCCGCGTCGCGAATGCGCTCGCGGCCGCGGGCTTCGTGGAGACTCCCGCCTTCCCGTTCACGACGCAGGAGCAGAACGACCTGCACGGGTCCGCATCGGGAGAGCGCCTGCCGAGCGTCCGGCTCGCGAACGCGCTCGACGGCCAGGCCCCGTACCTGCGCCGATCGCTCATCCCGGGCCTGCTGCAGACCGCGCACCGGAACCTCGCGCGCGGTCTGACCGATCTGGCGCTCTTCGAGGTCGGCACCGTCTTCCTCCCCGAGCCCGGCATGACCTACGGGACCGACACCATCCCGCCGCTCGCCGTGCGACCGGATGCGACCACGCTCGCCGCGATCGACGCCTCCATCCCGGAGCAGCCGCGCCGGATCGCGTTCCTGCTCGCGGGCAGCATCGCGCCGAAGCAGCCGGGTCGTGCGGCCGAGGCCGCCGGACTCGAGGTCGCCCTCGACGCGGTCCGGCTGATCGCCGCGGCCGCGGGCGTCGAGATCGACGTCGTCCAGGGCGAGCGCGCGGCGCTGCACCCGGGCCGCACCGGCCTGCTCTCCGTGCGCGGCGACGTCGTGGGCTACGCGGGCGAGCTGCTCCCGCAGGTCGCCGACGAGGCCGACCTCGTCGGGCGGGTCACCGTCGGCGAGATCGACCTCGACGCCGTGCTCGATCGCGCGGGCGATCGCGTCGTCGCCGAGTCGCTGTCGACGTTCCCCGCCGCGACGCAGGACGTCTCGCTCATCGTCCCGGCCGATCTGCCGGCGGCCTCGCTCCGCGCCGCGCTCGCCGAGGGGGCCGGCTCCCTGCTCGAGTCGCTGCGCCTCGTGGACGACTACCGCGGTCAGGGTGTTCCCGAGGGGTCGAAGAGCCTCACGTTCGCGCTGCGCTTCCGCGCACCGGACCGCACGCTCACCGCCGCCGAGGCATCCGACGCGAAGCTCGCCGGAGTGGCCGTCGCGAGCGAGCGCTTCGGCGCGCAGCTGCGCGACTGAGACGGCGCGTGCACGGCGAGACCCCGCTCCTGGCGGGGTCTCGCCGCATCCGGGATGCCGCGGCGCGCCGATGCTGCGGTCTGCACGCGGGCGCGGATGGCCCGGGCCGCGAGACGCGCGCGTGCGCGTGCGGGGCCTCACGCGCCGGTCGGGCGGTTCCGCGTTCATCGCCAGACCAGCCGCGGAACGCGGCGAACGCCCGGCCGGTTGCCTCAGAACGAGGCGGATGTCCGACGAGGTTCCCGCAGAACGCGGCGAACTCTGCCCCGATCGCCGCGAAACGCGGCAAGGATCGCGTCGTTCGCGGCCGGGGACTGGCCGTTCGACCCCGCGTGGCGCGACTGGCGCCCCGATCCCTCATGGACGACGCCCACGCTCGCCGACCTGCCTGACTGACGAGCCGACCATCCGCTCCGTGGTACTGTCGTCGGCATGACCTCGCCCGCGACCTCGCGCACGCTCGCTCCGAGCGCGCTCGTCGCGCCCCGACGTCGCAGCGGCCGCCGAATCTAGGCGACACCGCGAGACACTGCGCCTGCGCGCGGTCCGTCGGCCGGTGTCGCCGTCTCCGGCCCCCGCCCACGGACAATAAGGTAGAAGTCATGTCGTATTCGGTCGCCGTCTCCGGCGCTTCGGGCTACGCCGGCGGAGAGCTCCTCCGTCTGCTCGCCGAACATCCGGACGTCGAGATCCGCACGGTCACCGCGCACTCGAACGCCGGCCAGCCGCTCATCCAGCATCAGCCGCACCTCCGCTCGCTCGCGCACCTCACCCTCCAGGACACGACGCCGGAGATCCTCGCGGGTCACGATGTCGTCTTCCTCGCGCTCCCGCACGGCCAGTCCGGCCAGTACACCGACGCGCTCGGCGACGCCGCGCTCGTCATCGACTGCGGTGCCGATCACCGTCTCGTCGACGAGGGGGACTGGGACGCGTTCTACGGCGGTGCCTTCCACGAGCCCTGGGCGTACGGCGTCCCCGAGCTTCCGGTCGGCGGCGCGAAGCAGCGCGAGCGTCTCGTCGGGGCCACCCGGGTCGCGGCGCCCGGGTGCAACGCGTCGACCGTGAGCCTCAGCCTCGCGCCCGGCGTCGCCGCGGGCGTCATCGACCCGTCCGACATCGTGAGCGTCCTGGCGGTCGGTCCCTCGGGCGCGGGCAAGAGCCTCAAGACGCATCTTCTCGGCGCTGAGCTCCTCGGAACGGCGAACCCGTACGCGGTGGGGGGAACGCACCGCCACATCCCCGAGATCCGGCAGGCGCTCCGTGCCGCGGGCGCGATCGGCGACATCCGCATCTCCTTCACCCCCGTGATCGTGCCGATGGCCCGCGGCATCCTCGCGACCTCGACCGCGCGCATCGCGGACGGCGCGACCGACGCGCAGATCCGCGACGCGTGGGAGCAGGCGTACGCGGGCGAGACCTTCGTGCAGCTCCTGCCCGAAGGACAGGTGCCGCGCACGGCCGACGTCCTCGGCGCGAACACGGCCCTCATCGGCCTCGCGATCGACCGCGCGGCCGGCCGGGTCGTCGTCGTGACCGCCGTCGACAACCTCGCAAAGGGGACGGCGGGCGCCGCGATCCAGTCCATGAACATCGCGCTCGGCCTGCCGGAGGGCCGCGCTCTCACCGTGAACGGAGTGGCGCCGTGAGCGTGACCGCACCCGCAGGATTCGAGGCGGCCGGAGTCGCCGCAGGGCTCAAGTCGACGGGCAAGCCCGACGTCGCGGTCGTCGTCAACCGCGGGCCGCTCAAGGCCGGCGCCGCCGTGTTCACCTCGAACCGGGCGAAGGCGAACCCGATCCTGTGGTCGCAGGAGGCGATCAAGGGCGGCGTGATCGAGGCGGTCGTGCTGAACTCGGGCGGCGCCAACTGCTTCACGGGCGCGTTCGGCTTCCAGACGACGCACCAGACCGCGGAGCGCGCGGCGGAGCTCCTCGGCGTCGGAGCCGTCGGCATCCAGGTCTGCTCGACCGGCCTCATCGGCACGGGCGACGAGGTGTTCCGCGCGAAGGTGCTCGACGGCACCGCGAAGGCGATCGCCTCCCTCAGCGCCGACGGCGGAGACGACGCGGCACGCGCGATCATGACGACCGACACGGTTCCCAAGACCGCGGTGCATCGCGGCGGCGGATGGTCGATCGGAGGGATGGCGAAGGGCGCGGGGATGCTCGCTCCCGGGCTCGCGACGATGCTCGTCGTGCTCACGACCGACGCCGTGCTCGACGCGGCGGCCGCCGACGCGCACCTCCGCTCCGCGACGAACGTCAGCTTCGACCGGCTCGACTCCGACGGATGCATGTCGACGAACGACCAGGTCACGCTCCTCGTGAGCGGGGCCTCGGGCGTGACCCCCGACCCGGACGAGTTCGCGAGCGCGCTCGCCGCGGTCTGCTCCGACCTCGCGCGGCAGCTGCAGGCTGACGCCGAGGGCGCCAGCCATGCGATCGCGATCGAGGTCGTCGGGGCCGCGAGCGAGCAGGACGCGGTCGAGGTGGGTCGCTCGGTCGCGCGCAACAACCTCTTCAAGGCCGCCATCTTCGGCAACGACCCGAACTGGGGCCGCGTGCTGGCGGCGATCGGCACGACCTCCGCGGAGTTCGACCCCTACCAGGTCGACGTCTCGATGAACGGCGTCCGCGTGTGCAGCGCGGGCGGCCCGGACCGCCCCCGCGAGGAGGTCGATCTCGCACCGCGCGACACGCACGTGCTCATCGACCTGCACGCGGGAGAGGCGACCGCGACCATCCTCACGAACGACCTCACGCACGACTACGTCCACGAGAACAGCGCGTACTCCTCATGACACCGATCGACCTGCAGGACACCAGCCCCGAGGAAGCCGAGTTCAAGGCGGCCACCCTCATCGAGTCGCTTCCGTGGCTCAAGGAGTACCGCGATCAGATCGTCGTCGTGAAGTACGGCGGCAATGCGATGATCTCGGAGGAGCTCCAGGACGCGTTCGCGGCCGACATCGCGTATCTCCGCTACGTGGGCATCAAGCCCGTCGTCGTGCACGGCGGCGGGCCGCAGATCTCGAGCATGCTCGACCGCCTCGCGATCCCGAGCGAGTTCAAGGGCGGCTACCGCGTCACGAGCACCGAGGCGATCTCGGTCGTCCGGATGGTGCTCACCGGCCAGATCAACCCCCAGCTCGTCGCCAAGATCAACTCGCACGGCCCGTTCGCGGTGGGCGTCTCGGGCGAGGACGCCGGGCTCTTCGGCGGCCGGCGCCGCGGCGTCGTCATCGACGGGGTCGAGGAGAGCCTCGGCCGGGTGGGCGACGTCGTCCGCGTCGACCCGACTCCCGTGATCGACCAGCTCGAGGCCGACCGCATTCCGGTCGTCGCGGGTGTCGCGCCCGACCTCGACCACCCCGGTCACACGCTCAACATCAACGCGGATGCCGCGGCATCCGCGCTCGCGGTGGCGCTCGGCGCGCGGAAGCTCGTGGTCCTCACCGATGTGCCCGGCTTGTACGCCGACTGGCCGAACCGCGACTCGCTCGTGTCGCACATCAAGGCCGACGAGCTGCGCGAGATGCTGCCGAAGCTCGAGTCGGGCATGATCCCGAAGATGCAGGCATGCCTCGACGCGGTCGACGGCGGAGTGCCGACGGCCGCCATCATCGACGGGCGCGTGCCGCACTCGGTGCTCGTCGAGCTCTTCACCAGCAAGGGAATCGGAACGGAGGTGGTGGTCGGATGAGCACCTGGCAGGACGACGCATCGCGGGATCTCATGAGCCTGGGCGGGCGCCTCGCGCTCCTCACCCGGGGTGAGGGCTCGCATGTCTGGGACGCGGACGACCGCCGCTACCTCGACTTCCTGGGCGGGATCGCCGTCAACTGCCTCGGCCACGCGCACCCCGTGTTCGTGGAGGCCGTGTCGAAGCAGGCGGCGACGCTCGCGCACATCTCGAACTACTTCGCGAGCCCCGCGCAGCTCGAGCTCGCCGCCCGCCTGAAGCGTCTGGCCGGCACCGGCGACGACGGACGGGTGTTCCTCTCGAACTCGGGCACCGAGGCGAACGAGATGGCGATCAAGCTCGCCCGCCTGCATGGCGGGAAGACCGGCAAGTCGACCATCCTCGTGCTCAACGGCGCGTTCCACGGCCGCACCATGGGGGCGCTCTCGATCACACCCAAGGCCGCGTACCGCGAGCCGTTCGAGCCCGTCCTGCCGGGCGTGCGCTCGATCGATGCCACGCTCGAGGCGCTCGAGGCGGCTTTCGACGACTCGATCGCGGCGCTCTTCGTCGAGCCGATCCAGGGCGAGGCCGGCGTCGTCCCGATGCCCGATGGCTTCCTCGCGAGGGCTCGCGAGCTCGCGACCGAGCGCGGCGCGCTCCTCGTCCTCGACGAGGTACAGACCGGCTCGGGCCGCACGGGGGAGTGGTTCGCCTTCCAGCGCGAGGGGATCGTCCCCGATGCCGTGACGCTCGCGAAGAGCATCGGCGCGGGATTCCCCCTCGGCGCCCTCATCACCTTCGGCGCAGCGAGCGACCTGTTCTATCCCGGCACCCACAACTCGACGTTCGGCGGCAACCCGCTCGCCAGCGCGGTCGCGAACGCCGTGCTCGGCTACATCGAGAGCGAAGGGCTGCTCGAGAACGTGACCGCGCGCGGCGCTCAGCTGCGCACGGCCGTCGCCGAGCTCCCGCTCGTCTCGGGCGCGCGCGGCGAGGGCCTCCTCATCGGCATCACGCTGACCGCGCCGGTTGCGGCGGAGGTGCGCGCGGCCGCCCATGAGCGCGGCCTCATCGTCAACGCCCCCGATGCGGACGTCATCCGCATCGCTCCCGCCTACACGATCGGCGATGCGGAGATCGAGGAGTTCCTCACCCTGTTCGGCGAGGCTCTCTCGGCCGTCGCCGCGACCATCCCGACCCCGACGGAGACCCACGCATGACCCGCCACTTCCTGCGCGACGACGACATCACGCCGGCCGAGCAGGCCGAGATCCTCGAGCTCGCGGCCGAGCTCAAGAAGGACCGCTGGGCCGACAAGTCCCTGGCCGGCCCGAAGACCGTGGCGGTCATCTTCGACAAGTCGTCGACTCGCACGCGCGTCTCGTTCGCCGTCGGCATCGCCGACCTCGGCGGCACGCCGCTCATCATCTCGACCGCGAACAGCCAGCTCGGCGGCAAGGAGACGCCCGCCGACACGGCGCGCGTGCTGGAGCGCCAGGTCGCCGCGATCGTGTGGCGCACCTACGCGCAGCAGGGCCTCGAGGAGATGGCGAAGGGCACGCGGGTGCCCGTCGTCAACGCTCTCAGCGACGACTTCCATCCGTGCCAGCTGCTGGCCGACCTGCTCACCGTGCGCGAGCACAAGGGCGAGCTGCGCGGGCTCACGCTGTCGTTCTTCGGAGACGGCCGCAGCAACATGGCGCACTCGTACGCGCTGGCGGGCGTGATGGCCGGCATGCACGTGCGGATCGCATCGCCCATCGACTACGCGCCCCGCGAGGACATCGTGATGGACGCCGACCGCATCGGCATCGAGACCGGCGGCTCGCTCACCCTCTTCACCGATCCGCTCGAGGCGGCCGCCGGTGCCGACGTCGTCGTGACCGACACCTGGGTCTCGATGGGCAAGGAGGAGGAGAAGCTCGCCCGCCTGCGCGACCTCGGCGCGTACAAGGTGACGCCCGAGCTCATGGGGCTCGCCGACGACAAGGCGATCTTCATCCACTGCCTCCCCGCCGATCGCGGCTACGAGGTCGACGCCGAGGTCATCGACGGCCCGCAGAGCGTCATCTGGGACGAGGCGGAGAACCGCCTGCACGCGCAGAAGGCCCTCCTCGTTTGGCTGCTGCGCCAGGCGGACTGACCGGCTGGATCCGGACCCGTCTGGCTCGGCTGGACGGGTCCGGTCGCGCGCCCGGCATCGACCTCGCGCGCGGCCTCGCGGTGATCGGCATGTTCGCCGCCCACCTGCTCGACACGTCGCCCTTCGCCTGGGCCGACCCCGCGACCTGGATCGACGTCGTCAACGGCCGCTCGTCCATCCTCTTCGCGACGCTCGCCGGCGTCTCGCTCGCGCTCGTCACGGGCGGGTCGACCCCGGTCGACGGCGAGCGGATGGCGGTCGCGCGCGGCCGGATCGTCGTGCGGGCGATCGCGATCTGGGTGATCGGCCTGCTCCTGGTCGCACTCGACACGCCCGTGCTCGTGATCCTGCCGGCATACGGCATCCTGTTCCTCCTCGCGCTCCCGGTGCTGCGGATGCGCCCCGCGTTGCTGCTCGCGATCGCCGTCGCGGTCGCGCTGATCGCGCCGTTCGCGGTGTGGGCCATCGACGGATGGGCAGGGTGGGAATCGCTCTCCGGCGAGCTCATCGCGCAGCTGACCGGATGGCACTATCCGTTCGCGCTCTGGTTCGCCTTCGTCGCGGCGGGGCTCGCCATCGGACGCCTCCGCCTCGGTCGGCCGCGGACGGCGTTCGCGCTCGTCCTCGGCGGCGCGGCCGCGGCCGTCATCGGGTACGGGGTGCTGGGCCGCTGGAGGTCGCTCGCCGAACCCGAGAGCGTGTGGGCGCACGTGCTCGATGACGCGGCGCACTCGAGCGGAGTCGCCGAGGCGGTCGGATCCGGCGGGTTCGCCGTCGCGGTCATCGGCGTATGCCTCCTCGCGTGCCGGACACCGCTCCGCTGGCTCGCGTGGCCCCTGCGGGCGATGGGCTCGATGCCGCTCACGGCATACGCGGCGCAGCTCGTCGCGTGGGCGCTGCTGCAGCCCGAGCCCACCGTGCTGCAGTTCGGGTCGGATCTCGTGGCGTTCCGTGCGACCGAGCCGTTCTGGCCCCTGACCGTCGCGACGATCGTCGGCTGCAGCCTGTGGTCGCTGCTCGTCGGGCGCGGCCCGCTCGAGGCCGGCATCGCCTGGCTCGCCCGCACGATCGTGCCCACGTCCCGTCGAGGTGTCTCACTACCGGCTGGATAGGTACGGGCTTTCCCGCGGCGGGCGAGACATGGACGGTGGTCGGAGCGGGTCCTGGCGCTTCAGTACGCTGGACGGGTGAGCACAGGCGAGACGCGTGGGACGAACGAGGGAGCCCTCTGGGGCGGACGCTTCGCAGGGGGGCCGAGCCCCGAGCTGCAGGCGCTGAGCCGATCGACGCACTTCGACTGGCAGCTCGCGCTCTACGACATCCGCGGATCGCACGCGCACGCAGCGGCCCTCGAAGCCGCCGGCTACCTCACCGCCGACGAGGCGGCGCGCATGCACGCCGGGCTCGACGCTCTCGCCGAGGGCGTGCGAAGTGGTCGTCTGCGTCCGCGCGATGCGGATGAGGATGTGCACGGCGCCCTCGAGACGGCGCTCCTCGAGGAGGTGGGCGCCGAGCTCGGCGGCCGACTGCGCGCTGGCCGGAGCCGCAACGACCAGATCGCGACGCTCATCCGCCTGTTCCTCATCGATCACGCGGGTGTGATCGCGCGCGAGCTCGTCCAGCTCATCGACGCGCTCGTGGCGCAGGCCGACGCACACCCGTCGGCCATCCTGCCGGGCCGCACGCACCTCCAGCACGCCCAGCCCGTGCTCCTCGCGCATCACCTCCAGGCACACGGATGGCCGCTCGTGCGCGACCTCGAGCGGCTCCGCGACTGGCGCGCCCGCGCGGGCGTGTCGCCGTACGGGGGAGGGGCGCTCGCCGGGTCGACCCTCGGTCTCGATCCCGCGCTCGTCGCCCGCGAACTCGGCCTCGATCGGCCGGCCGAGAACTCCATGGACGGCACGGCCGCGCGCGACGTCGTCGCCGAGTTCGCCTACATCGCGGCGCAGATCGGCATCGACCTGTCGCGCATGGCCGAGGAGATCATCCTCTGGAACACCCGCGAGTTCGGCTTCGTGACGCTCGACGACGGGTACTCGACGGGCTCGAGCATCATGCCGCAGAAGAAGAACCCCGACATCGCCGAGCTCGCGCGCGGCAAGTCGGGACGCCTGATCGGCAATCTCTCCGGCCTGCTCGCGACGCTCAAGGCGCTGCCCCTCGCGTACAACCGTGATCTGCAGGAGGACAAGGAGCCGGTGTTCGACTCCGTCGCGACTCTCGAGGTGCTTCTTCCCGCCTTCACAGGGATGGTCGCCACACTGCGCTTCGACACCGAGCGGATGGCCTCGCTCGCGCCCCAGGGATTCTCGCTCGCGACGGATGTCGCCGAGTGGCTCGTCACGCAGCGGGTCCCGTTCCGCGACGCCCATGAGATCTCGGGCGCGCTCGTGCGCGCCTGCGAGGAGCGGGGGATCGGCCTGGAGGACGCGACGGACGAGCTCCTCGCCGCGGTGTCCGAGCACCTCACGCCCGCCGTGCGGGAGGTGCTGTCGATCGAGGGATCGGTTGCATCGCGCGCCGGCGTCGGCGGCACCGCTCCCGAGCGGGTGGCCGAGCAGCGCGCGGAGCTCGTCGCACGGACGCAGGCCGTCGCGCACGCGCTCGGCTTGTGAGGACGGGCCCCGGGAAGCCCTAGGCTGGAGCGCATGACTGTACCCGCAACCTCCGTTGCCGTGCAGGCGAACGATCCCTCTTTCGAGACCATCTGGGATGAGCTCGTCTGGCGCGGCCTCGTGCACGTGTCGACCGACCAGGACGCTCTTCGCGAGCTGCTCGCGGGTGAGTCGATCGTGTATTACTGCGGGTTCGACCCGACCGCGCCGAGCCTTCACCTCGGGCATCTTGTGCAGCTTCTCACGATGCGTCGCATGCAGCTCGCCGGCCACCGGCCGCTCGGTCTCGTGGGCGGGGCGACCGGCCTCATCGGGGACCCCCGCCCGACCGCCGAGCGCGTCATGCAGACGAAGGAGACGGTCGCCGAGTGGGTCGCGCAGCTGCGCGCCCAGATCGAGCGGTTCCTCAGCTTCGACGGCGAAAACGCCGCTCGGATGGTGAACAACCTCGACTGGACGGCGCCGATGTCGGCGATCGACTTCCTCCGCGACATCGGCAAGCACTACCGCGTCGGCACGATGATCAAGAAGGACGCGGTGACCGCGCGCCTGAACTCCGAAGCCGGCATCAGCTACACGGAGTTCAGCTACCAGATCCTCCAGGGGATGGACTTCCTCGAGCTCTACCGCCGCTACGACTGCGTTCTGCAGACGGGCGGCAGCGACCAGTGGGGCAATCTCACGAGCGGCACGGACCTCATCCACCGCGTCGAGGGACGGTCGGTCCACGCCTTCGGCACCCCGCTGATCACGAACAGCGACGGCACGAAGTTCGGCAAGAGCGAGGGCAACGCGATCTGGCTCGATCCGGAGATGTGCAGTCCGTACGCGTTCTACCAGTTCTGGCTCAACACCCATGACGCCGACGTGGTCGAGCGCCTGAAGGTCTTCACGTTCCTCACGCGGGCCGAGATCGAGGAGTACGCAGCTCTCGTGGAGAGCGAGCCGTTCCGCCGTGCGGCGCAGAAGAGGCTCGCGCTCGAGGTGACGACCGCCGTGCACGGGGCAGAGGCGACCGCTGCGGCCATCGACGCGTCGGAGGCTCTGTTCGGAAAGGGAGATCTCGGTGCTCTCGACGCGGGCACCCTCGCCTCCGCGCTCCGTGAACTGCCCCACGCGACGCTGGCCGCGGGCACGCCCGTCACCCAGGCGCTCGTGGAGACGGGGCTCGTTTCGTCGGTATCGGAGGCGCGTCGCGCGATCTCACAGGGCGGCGTCTCCGTGGACGGCGCGAAGGTCGACTCCGATGAGGCGACGGTGAACGGAACGCTCCCGGGCGGCGTCTCGGTGCTGCGGCGCGGCAAGAAGGCGCTCGCCGGCGTCTTCATCGACGCCTGACATCCAGCGTTCCGCCGAAGGGCGCGTCTCCGTGAGGAGGCGCGCCCTTCGGCGCAACAGGGACCGGATTGCCGTGCTTCCGGGTTGCGACACGCCCGGGTGGTGGGTGGGTTTGCTGGGGGTGGGGGTTCGGCGTAATGTATTCCCTTGTCGCCGCCAAGCGGTGAGGTTGAGCCGGAAGGTTCCCCGCCCCAGGTCTGCGACGTACAACACAATCCCTGGTTCTGGTGAGGCTGTGGTCTTGCTGGTGCTGGGGGTGGATGGTTGCCCCGGAGGGCCGCGGCGGGAGTCGTGGGGCTGGGTGCGTCTGATCCTTGAGAACTCAACAGCGTGCACTTGT